>JAFGFZ010000310.1 GCA_016930815.1 Pirellulales bacterium
CCCCCCCCCTGTTTCGGCCGGTTCGCGCCCGTCAGGCCCCCAAAAAACTTCGCACCGGTGGAATTGAATGTGAAGTGAACGGCCGGATTTCCGGTTTCAGGATCGTTGCCAGCCCACGTCTGGTCAAGGTACTGCCCAACGACATTGTATTTGTCGAGGAGTACCAGAGCTTCCGGAATATCTTGGTCCGAGCGATCTTTCCCGACCCGAGTGACGAGGGGTGTCCCACCCTCGCTCTCGAACCGTTCCTTGTTGTATTCGATCCATTTTCCGACTTCTTTTCCATCGAGCAGGACCCGTTTATCATAGGGTGATAACTCCATGGCTTTCGCGATGATCTTCTGATCGTCTTCCTGGGCATGGTCGGCCGTGATGCGGAATTCAAGTTCACCGAGTGTCGTGATCGCCCGCTTGATACGCTCCAGGTCCTCCTGGCCAGCTTCGGGGATGATGATTTCGATTTGTCCAATACCATATTCGCGGACAGTTATTTCCAATTGGCCGCCCGGATTCACGCGCCGAATGATCTGGTCGATCATTTTCCCCATCAGTTCTTTTTGGCTGCTTTGGGTCTCCTCTTCGGAAAGATCTTCTCTAGCCTTCGGTTCCTCCAGTTCATAGATCAGCGTGACGCCACCGGCCAGATCGACACCGTACTTCAGTTCACCGAAAATGAGCATGACAACCGCGGCGGCGATGGTGCCCAGGACCAAGGCGATCTTCCAGGCGTAATCGGGCATCCGGAGCACGCGGGCTAGATATCTTCCGATGAGAATTGGCACAACGAATAGGGCAACCACGATTCCAAAAATAGTCCAAGGGATCTCCCTCCTGGTCGAGGTCGGTGCCTGAGTTGCTGGACCCGACCCTGAACCCCCCGCATCCGACGTTGGAGGACTTGTACCGGCCGGGGGAGTCTCTGCGTCGGGCGTGGAAGTCTCTGTGTCTTGGGCGGGTGGACTCGCTTCCGGCGCGGAGGAATCCGTATCGGGCACGGGAGTATCCGTCGGAAGTGTGGGCGAGCTGGTCTTTTCAGTCGCCGTTTTTGTCGTGGGAGAATCGGGGGTGCCGGGATCCTGGCTTGCCTGGCTGTTCTCTACAGCCGGCTCTTCTATCACCGGAGCAGGAGCGGCCGATTCCTCCCCTTGCGCCTGGCAAAACGGTGCGGTAGCGCCTAGAAAGCCCAGGCTCAAGAGCAGCATTCCGGTGAGCAACACATTGAATTGAAAAGTCTTCATCTTCCTGATTGGATCCATGGGATGATGGTTATCTTGTCACTTGTCAGAAGATTTGTCTTCTTCCGTGATGATTCGGGCGATGGCACCGGTGCCGACACGAATCGTCGTGCCAGTGGTCTCGTCGATACGGAGTGTGATACGGTCGATTTCACGCTGGACATTCGCCACGGTGCCGTGAATCCCGCCGATGGTAACGACACGATCGTTCTTTTTCAAATTGGCGACCATGGTCTTGAAATTCTGTTCTTTTTTCTTTTGGGGTCGGATGATCATAAACCAGAAAAGGATAAAGATAATGATGAGCGGAGGCAACAACTGCGAAAGCCCTCCGCCCCCGGGTTTTTCATCTGCGGCGAAGAGCAGTGCCATGGCAAACAAACCATGCATGATCATCGATATCCCTTTTAATGGAAATTGCCCGCACGCGGCTGCCGCGCCGGGCCTCGGCAAGGCATAGAAGCCCATATCATAAATCGAATCCACACAAACCGACAAGGGCGAGCTTTTTGAGTCGGCAGGGATTCGGATCCAGCCCCGTTGTGGCTGGTCGCCTGACTTGCCTGCAGGCTCCCATCCAAGGTCCGGTTGCCTTTTGGATTAGGCAATTTCCTCGCTGGGCGGGCCTTCGTTCCAGCCGGCGTATTGTTTGCGGCAGAAGGCTTCGAATTGGTTGTTGGCAATCGCCTGCCGAGCCTTGGTCAACAAACGGTGGTAGTAGGTCAGGTTGTGGATGGAGAGCAGAATCGGCCCCAACATTTCACCTGTCTGGAAGAGATGCCTTAGATAGCTCCTGCTATGGCGGCAGGCAAGGCAACGGCAATTGGTATCCAGGGGGCGCGGATCCAATGCATGGCGACGGTTGCGCAATCGCAGCGGGCCGTGATCGGTGAAAGCCAGTGCATTCCGCCCATTCCGAGTGGGCATGACACAATCGAACAGGTCGATCCCGCGCCGGACACCTTCCAGGAGGTCTTCGGGCCGGCCAACACCCATCAGATATCGCGGCTGATTCTCCGGCAGTTGAGGAATGGTCTCCTCCAGAACCCGGATCATGGCCTCCGGCGATTCCCCAACGCTCAGCCCGCCAATGGCATATCCCTTAAATTCAAGGGCCACGAGCGCCGTGGCCGATTGGCGGCGGAAGTCCGATTCCAAACCGCCCTGGACAATACCAAAAAGGGCTTGATCGGACCGCGATGCCACGGCTTGACAACGGATCGCCCATCGAATGGATCGCTCCATGGCCTCTTGAACCGCCGCCCGTTCGGCCGGTAGAGCGATGACCTGATCGAGGACCATCGCGATATCGCTGCCAAGTTGTTCCTGAATCCGAACCGATTTCTCGGGGGTCAACAGGATCTTGGCCCCATCGATATGCGACCTGAACTCGACTCCTTCTTCCGTGATCCGCGAGCGGTCGGCGAGGCTGAACACTTGAAATCCGCCGCTATCCGTGAGAATTGGACCATCCCAACCCATCCAGGCATGTAGGCCGCCCATGGCGGCCACCAGGTCCGCGCCAGGCCGCAGGGCGAGGTGGTACGTGTTGGCGAGAACCATTTGAGTGCCCGTTTCACGAAGTCGTTCGCAATCAATTCCCTTTACGGCACCGCTGGTTCCAACGGGCATGAAAGCTGGTGTTTCCACCGAGCCATGCGGGGTGTGCAATGTACCCCAGCGAGCGGCAGAACCAGCGTCCGTCTGATGTCGGTCAAAGTGAAACAACACAAATGGCCTTCAAGGATCCAGGAATCACGCGCGATGCGATCCGCCAAACTCCACTTTTTTTCAGTATTTTGGTCATTCCGGCGGCTCAGATAGTTCCTGATAGCTCCGCCAGAGGCGACCGGTCGGACCTGCCCTGCCGGATGAAAGACAGTATCTGGATGGTCGTCCCGGAGATCCTCCAGGGGGTTGCCAAATATTATCGGTTTCTCTTCCAAAGGCAGCAAGTCGGACCACATTCTGCTGGATTCATGCTCAAACAACGACCCCATTTGTGGTACGATATAGTAGTTTTTCGATCCCACACCATTCATGGAGATCCTCCGGATGACAAGGCATCTTTTGACTGTTCCAATTGCCGCGTGTTGTTTCTGCCTTCCATTGCAGTCGGTGGCGGCCGGCGAACTGGGTTCTGAAGAGGAATTTAGCGCCCTGTTCGATGGAAAATCGCTTGCTGGTTGGCAAGGTGTTCAAGAAAGAGCCGAGGAAGGTTATGTGGTCAAAGATGGTGTCCTGATCTGCACCCCCAGAGGAGGCGCGATATTTACAGTCCATGAATATGCCGACTTCCATCTTAAATTCGAATTCAAGCTCCAACCCGGCTCGAACAACGGCATTGGACTTCGGACCCCTTTTGAAAATAAGGATCCAGCGTACGCGGGAATGGAAATCCAAATCCTCGATGATACGGCTCCCGGATATCAGAATCTCCAGCCGTACCAATATCACGGGTCCATTTATGGAGTCGTCTCGGCCAAACGGGGATTTCTTAAGCCGGTTGGGGAATGGAACGAGGAGGAGATCATTTGCCGCGGCCATCATGTGGTTGTTAAATTGAATGGCCAAACTATTGTCGACGCAGACATCAAGAAGGCGGCAACACCGAAAACGATTGACGGGAAAGACCATCCCGGACTCACTCGGACGAAAGGCCACATCGCTCTTTGCGGGCACGGCGCGCGGGTTGAGTTCCGCAATATGCGGATTAAAGAATGGCCCAATTCAAAAGAGATGCAGCACTGAGGAAGCCCGGCTTTTTGAAAAAGCCGGGCTTCTAGGTTCGGAAAAAAATGCACCACTGAAAAAACCTGGCGTTTTCTTAAAACCTGGTTTCTAGGTTGGCGTTACCTTGTATAGAACGTATCGCACTCGAGGACGAGAATAGGTAGGGACTTCCATGATTTTCCAGGAACCTGGCAAATCTTCTGCAGACCCGCATCTTGCCGATTGGGTCGAACTCGACGATCGTCAAGCCATGGCAATTCACGAAGCGGCTTGCGAGATCATTGCCTCCGCGGTCCAGGACCGCCCCCAACAACTCGACGATCCGACATTGGCGGGAACCCATGATCGGGCAGTTCTAGGCGTCTACACCAGCGTGAAACGACGAGGACGGTTACGGGCCTGTTGCGGGCTTATTGGAAGCCATCCCATTCCGTTGCTCACCGCGCTAGAGACTGCAGCGCTTCGGTCGGCAACGGAGGATCCCCGCTTACCACCCATTTCGCCAACGGAACTCCCTTTCCTCGACATTGCCACCTGGCTACTATTCGGCCTGCGCCGGATTACCTCGGATGGGGACGCCCGCGCGAATGATGTCGAAATTGGACGTCATGGCCTCCGGATCTACCGCGGTCACCATGCTGGACTTCTGCTGCCTGGCGTGGCGACCGATTACGGTTACAACGCGCGGGAATTCCTCCACCATGTTTGTCTTAAAGCGGGTCTTCCCACAACAGCATGGCGGGAGGCCGATACCCAGCTTGATACGTTCGAAGGCAGAGTTTTCGGCGGCCCCTTTGCACGTTCTGCCATCGAACGCAGCGGATGGCAACCGGCTCAGATTGTACCGCCAGAGGAATTAGACCGCTTGCGGCAGTTTTGCCGTGCTACAATCGGTCATGCCCTAAGGAACACGACACCGAACTATTACGATCCGGCCTGCGCGGATGGAATGATCTACGGCGCGATCCTCTCGGTAAAACTTCTGGGCACGACGGAAAAGATCATTGAATCGCACATTTCATTGCGACCTGCCATGCCGATGCAGTCCACGCTTTTCCAGCTCGCGCAGGCCATGGGCCGCCGGCTCCAAGAGAAACAAGGCCGAGAGAGCCAGATCGAATCGTGCGAACTAACCATACTCCATGATCCCGCAATGCACGGCACGGCCACCGATTGTGATGTTCGTGGAATCGATCCCTGTTGCCGAGCTGTCATGGTGCGATTTCAGCAGGAGATGGTTGTCCTGATGCAACCCGGATCCAGCCCCGAGAAGATTGTAATTCATGCGGCAAACGCTTTGGGAATGACAGGTCCGGCGGATTGCGCGGTCTACAGCTATGCCGCCCAGACCACGGACAAAACAGGTTCCGTTTCGAGCATTCCATGGATTGGAAATACGGCTCAGACGCCATCCATTTCACAAACCATGCCGCTCGGTTCCGTTCGACAGCCCGTGATCGCAGGTACATTTTATCCTGGCCATGCCGAAACGATCGCCCTGGAGTTGGATCGCTTGTTTTCTGAACCAAAACTGCCGCGGTCAACGTATCGAGCGGTGCTTATCCCGCATGCTGGGTGGAGGTACTCGGGCCAAATCGCGGCTCGTGTCCTGGCTCGTGTCCAATTTCCCGATACGGCAATTATCCTTGGACCCAAACACACTCGGGAAGGTGTGAATTGGGCGATTGCCCCCTATCAATATTGGAATATACCAGGATCTTCCATTGAATCGGATCTCGAAATCGCATCGTCGCTAGCGCAACGGATTCCCGAATGGCAGGTCGATGGGGCAGCTCACGAAAAGGAACACTGTATCGAAGTCCAATTGCCTCTGATCCGACATGTGGCACCGAACACACGCATCGTGGGTGTCGTTCTGGGCATGGCATCCTATGAGCAATGCCAGCGTTTTGGGGCCGGTTTGGCTAAGCTCCTCCGTGATACCGATCGGGAGATCCTGCTGGTGATCTCCAGCGACATGAATCATTACGCATCCGATTCGGAAAATCGCCGGTTGGATGAAATGGTCATGGAAGCAATCCAGCAAGGAGATCCTGAAGCGGTGTTTAAACTTTGCCGAACCAACGCGATCAGTGTTTGCGGTCTGGTCCCCTGCGTCGTGGTGATGGAAGCGCTCCGGCAACTGAACTGGGCAAATCGGATCGAACGGGTTGCTTATGCAACGAGTGCCGATGTTTCGGGTGATTCATCGCGAGTCGTTGGTTATGCGGGCATGCTATTCAGCAATACACTCCAATGAAAATTTCGACTATTCCGCAAATCTATCGCAACGTCAATCGCTGGGGCGAGATTCTATCGATCCTCAGTAAGTATGGGTTAGCCGGATGGATTAGTCGATTTGACCTTTCATTCGCGAAGGGCCTCTTTAAAAATCGAGACGGGGAAGCGCTTGCCAATCTCACCCGCGAGCAGCGCATTCGACTTGCCTTGGCGGAACTTGGTCCAACGTTTGTCAAGCTTGGACAAATTTTAAGCACCCGCCCGGACCAGGTTGGTTTGGCACTTGCTGAAGAACTTGCCCAGTTGCAAGACCACGTCCCCGCCGATTCGGAAAATCAGGTCCGCGAAACGATCGAACGTGAATTGGACCATCCTGTTGATGCCTTGTTTCGTGGTTTCAGTCCGGTCCCGCTTGCCTCGGCTTCCATTGGCCAAGTGCATACGGCGCGCCTGCCATCCGGTGAGGAAGTTGTGGTCAAGGTCCAGCATCAAGGGATCGAACGGATTGTTCATGTGGACTTGGATATTCTGTTGGGCTTAGCCCAACTCGCCGAACGGTTGCCCGAGTTCTCACTCTATCGGCCACGGGAGACGCTTACCGAGTTCCGGCGAGTGCTCCAGAGAGAGCTTGACTTCGCGCGAGAAGAACGCAACCTGCGGCAATTCGCCCGTGACTTCGCTGGAAATCCGAGGGTTCGCATCCCGAAATCCTATCCCCAGTTATCGAGTAGCCGGGTTCTCACGATGGAGCGGCTTGTTGGGCGAACAGCGGCCGAACTTTCGGAAGCGATGAAAACAGATCGGCAAGCGGCCATCGAATCGGCGGAATTGGCAAAACATGGCGCGGCAATGTATCTTGACATGATATTCCGTAACGGTTTCTATCATGCGGATCCGCACCCGGGAAATCTGCTGATCATGCCAAACTGCGTGATTGGCCTGTTGGATTTTGGCATGGTGGGCCGGATTGAAGAAACGCTTCGCGAGGACATCGAGGACCTTCTGGCGGCGATGGTCACGCAGGATTCAGGGCAGCTCACATCGCTCGTCATGCGACTCGGTGCCACGCCAACTGGAATGGATGAGGTGGCTCTGGGAGTCGATCTGGCCGATTTCGTTGCCAATTTTGGACACCAACCGCTTGCGAGTTTTGATCTCAGCGGTGCCCTCACCGAGATGACGGAAATCATCCGGCGTTACCACATTGTTTTGCCTTCACCCATCGGCATGCTACTTAAAGTCCTCGTGATGCTCGAGGGGACGGGCCGCATGCTCCACCCGACCTTCAGTTTGATGGAGGTTCTGGAACCCTATCAAAGGCGGATGATGCTGCGTCGCCTTTCGCCAGCTCGCCAGGCAAAAAAAATACGAAGAATCACTCGCGAAATCGAACAATTGGCCGAATTGTTCCCACGGCGGCTTCGAGAGATCCTGCAACAAGTTCAAGCCGGCAAGTTCGACGTCCACCTCGATCACCGGGGCTTGGAGCCGTCGGTTAATCGTCTGGTTTTCGGAATGTTGACCAGCGCCCTGTTTCTTGGATCTGCTCTTCTGATCAGTCGGGACGTTTGGGCATGGCGTGGTATTTCCATACCCGGCGCCCTGGGCTTTTTAATCAGCGGGATCCTCGGATTAAGACTCCTCCGGGCCATTAGCAAGTCAGGACATCTCGACCGCCGCAAATAGCGGTCAGTAGCACTTACGATGCCTTGCGAAAAGAGATGTCCTCGTCGCTCTCAGTCCGCGACGCAGGGGCATATTCCAGGAGCGCGGCCTCGATCTTATCATTCAAGTGATCGAGTTGCACAATCAATTCATCCTGTCGAGCTTCCAGTTCCGCAAACAAATCGTATGGTAAATAATCAGACATCGCATATTTTCTCCAGCAAGACCAGTCGGAGACTTGGATTGAATCCATATCGAGACGCAGAGCGGGACATGTGTGGCGCGGCGGGAGATGGTTCATAAAACAGGAGGGCCAACCTCGTAGTGAGGCTGGCCCTCGTTGGATACCGTTTCAAGCGGGACGGCTCCAGTCTCCCAGGCCACCGCTAGTAGGCAACTTCAGCACGAACGAAGAATCCGTCAAATCCAAGGATATTCGCGTCGTCATACTCAACTGGAAGATTCTGATAAGAAAAGTCAGTATGATCACCGATTCCCAAGTCATGCCAGGATGACAAAAGATAACCAGCTGATACTGTGATATTATCTCGAACGTGCACCGCCCCGCCAAGTTCAATGTCGGTAACTGGGATGATCCGCTTAAAACTGGCGCGTTGCGTTGGAAAGATGGTAGGCGTTTCAACATCGTACTGTATGGATGTATATTCAATATCACCTAGGAGAAGTGAGATCGCTCCTTTGGCGAAAACACTGAATCGGCCGCTTCGGCCAATATAGCGGCGGCCCTCCATACCAATCCGACCTCCAATCCCCTCAAAGTCCATGGTTGTCTGGCCATGTTGATATGAATTTGGAGGCAATGCTCCTTGATGGTATAAGTCATGCGCATGGATCCAGCCAACATCCGCGTACCGGAGACCGGCAAACCATTTCAGGTCCCAGGCCGGGCACCAGCAACAAGAACAATCATCTAACTCGGATCCGAGCGGAATGGTTCGCGCGAAATCGAGATCGTAGCTTCTGGCATCGACTTCTGAACAGGAAGCTATATAGTCCCCAATATCCAAGGTACTCGCGGTCGAGATCAACGGAGCTTGAAACTGCCTGTATAGGTTAACCTCGGGACTCTTAATACAGCCCCCGCTGCGGTAGCGCGAAAATGCGAACCGGACTTCTCCACAGCATTCGCATGTCCGATAGCCGCCATAGAGGCTATAGGAGTCGTTGTATCCCATGTCTATTTCATGGAAAGTATCCGTGAAAGTAGCAAGGTTTTTTTCCAAATAGGCAACATTCTCGCTGAGATCAGCCCGCACATGCAGCCAATCCATCCCCACGAAAAACTGCCCGGAAAGGTCTTTCAAACCCATCAGGTCCCTCAAGCCCACAAGACTATTCAATCCGCCCTCCCCTCCATAGACCGCATCGCAAGGGCCGCATTCCCCACTTGATTCCGGGATCACGTGACTGGCCATGGACGCAGCCTGACCAGCACTGCTGTAATACACATCGGTGACCGGCACTTGGTCAGGCGATTGCGCGTGCGTTTCTACAACCAAAAGACAGGCAGCCAATCCAAAAATTGGTACCGCTAGCCAAAGGACGTTATATTTCATCCTTGTATCCCCCTTCCACTGAATGAAGTGGTCTCTGGACTATCCAGTCCAGCAGGCAACGGGCCTGCGAATGACCTGCGATAAGCTTCTTGCATGCCCTCATCGGAAAGCGAATCGTCATCCTAGGTCGCACGAACGCTCCGAGGTTGGGTCATAGCCAATGATCGGTAACCTCAGAATCGTTCCTTTGCCTTTTTTTGGCACATACGGAACGATTCATACAAACGGCAACATGCACGAAATCCTTTTTGAAATAAAGGTTTACGTAACCGTCAAAGTTTAACTTCCGATCCCGGACTATTGCCTGGCAAGATCTTCCTCATGACAGGCAACTCGCACATTTCACAGGTTATGTTGGATTCTCAGCCGTACTTAGAAAAGCCTTGGCATCTATCCACGGGCCATGGGATTACATCCGCAGTCGCAGGACGTCGAGCCATTTCCCAGGGTGATCAATTTCGATGCGGCCTAGCGAATTTGGCTTGCTAGCACAGAGTACCAATCCCATCAAGTAGCTGCGGCCATCGAATTCCACGCGACCAACAACTGCGCACCAGGGCGTTTCCTTGCCCTCGATGCCAGGGAGCCGGATATTGGCAAAAAAGGCCTGCATGAAACCGTGGGTACTCAATTGGGGTGGCCAGCGTTCGATCTGGGGCCGGTCGCGGATTAACATATTCATCAGGCCCGGCACACTACTATCAACGAGTGTCGGCATGGCCTCGCGAGCAGGTAACTTCCCATGTCGGCCAGATGGGGCAACGACAACAATCGCCACACGCACTGGAATGCCATAACACGTAAGTTGGGTTGAATCAAGTGGCGGACCTTCCGCCGGCAATTGCGCTACGTCAATCACCAGTTGTTCCCAAATCCTCTCAGCCGGCAGCCGGCTGCGCCACCGGCGAACACCGATGTAACCCAGGAACAACAGCACGGCCACGATGGCGGCATATCCAATCCCTGGCCAGCCTTGGAGCAGCGGTATATCGAGCATCATTCGATCCCTTGGGGTTCTATTTATAGTATTCAAGCTGATTCATCGGAATCCCTGCTCGTAGGAAAGGTGGTCAACCACGTTGCGCCAGCATGAGAGCTTTTTCCCCCAAGAGACGGACGCATAGGCTGGGCTTGTCGATGGTAATGCAATTTGTTGGATTCCATTCAGGAATCGCTGCAAGACGGGCCGAACATGGCGTTCAAATGCGGCTTCTGCTTTTCGGCCATTGAAAAATATGGTTCGCACATTTTTATGGCGCTGGAAAAAAGACCTGAAATCATTCGGTACCTCAGTCTTTAAATGAATCGCGGAGTCCAGACTTCCCGATCGAACGCATTCGCGCAGAACATCCCAAACCGCGATACGTTGTTCACAGAGAATCTTTTTCCGCAAAGGGTACTCGATTTCTGGCCCGGCACCAAATAATTCTCCCATAATAGGCCAGAACGCATTCCGAGGATGGGCATAGTATTGCTGCCGGGCAAGCGATTCTCGGCCCGGCATGGATCCTAGGATCAGAACGACGGAATCACGCCGGGCAATCGGGGGAAAGCTTGTAATTGCAGCCATAAGATCTCCTGGCGGGTGGTATCACTTTCTGGGCGATTATGGTATCGGAATCTTCCAGCCGGTATGCTGGTGTCATGCTGCCACATAAAAATCTGGTTCTCCCAAGCGAAGGTTAAGCCAGCCAGTCGGCTTCCTCCGTTACGGGGATGGGACGAGATATTGGTCGAACCATTCAATCGCTTCACGGATAGCCGTGGTTCGATTCTTGTCACCTTCCAGGCCGTGCCCGGCATCGGGGAAGACGATTAATTTGTGGGGGACGCGATTCTCTTTGAACTTTTCCTCGATCCAAATTCCATGTTTCGCCGGGACCAGGTCGTCCTTGCCTCCCATGATGACCAGCGAGGGCGCGTCATCTTCCGTAACATGGACCAGGGGAGAATTTTCGCCGGCTTCTTTCAAGGGCAGATTCAATGCCGGAAAATTGCGATACGCAGGTAGGGAATCAGGCGCTTCCCATACCGCGACCCGGAGGTCCGTAGGCGGTACCAGGGCGACCACCGCGGCAACGCGGCTCGGTACATGGTCGATTGCATCCTTCGCCTGGGCTATGCCATCATCTCCGGTCGTGCCAAGCATCAGCGCTAAGTGGCCACCGGCACTCATGCCCATCACTCCCAACCGATCCGCATCGACATGAAACCGACCGGCCTGTTTGCGAACGAAACGCACGGCCTTTCTGACATCCGAAACCGCTTCCGGAATGGAATACTTTGGGCTGCTTCCATGGCGAATCGCCATCATCGTATAGCCCTTATCCAAATAGGGTTGAAATAATGGCTGGACCTGTTCCGGTGGCGCCCAATGGGAATACCAGCCACCACTGACCATAAATAGAATCGCGGCTCCATTCGCATCCGAAGCCGGGCGGTACACATCCAACGTCATCGCCAGCCCATCCTTGTGGCCATAGACAACATCCGCCTCAATCTGTACCGGCTGCTTTGCGACTGCTGGCGTCGTGAAATCGGCGGGTGCGATGGCCAATAACATTCCCAAGAAGAATAGCAACTTCGCTTGATCATTTTTCATCTGGATACTCCCAACGCGGCAGCGCCGCAACAAAAATCGTGGGCGGGTCTCTTCGAACCCCCCCCTTGCCATCATGGATTCGCATTCGAGAAGCCCGGCTCTTCAAAAAAGCCGGGCTTCTTCAGTGCTAAAGTTCTTTCATTTTGGTGATATTTCCAAATATGCCCACACGGTGCGGGCTTGGTACAGACGAAACTTTAACGCGGCTGAGGGCTACACGCCTCGTTGTTTTATCTGCCGGCAAGCAGATGTTTCAACACCGATGCCATGACTCGCTCATATTCTGATTTTTGCTTTCGGAATACTCGAACGTTTCCCTGCGGAGCGTTGAAGTCGGCACGGAATGAAATCGTATGATCATCGGTTGCGGTCAAAGCAATCGATTGCATTTCATGGCTATGGACCGGAATCACGTTTGGGGCTGGTGGTTCTGGCAGGGCCTGGTAGCCGCTGGAAGTCCGATATATTTTCCTGCCCGCCAAATCAAGAAAGGAAGGGGTACACCACATGTTGCGTGGCCCTTCTGGCATTGGATAGGTGCCCGATAGATACGGGATTGGATCCGCTTCGGAATGTCGTAAAGCATAGCAGAAAAAGGCACAAAGCGGCGCCGGCGCTAGTCTGAGGATCTCGGCTTGATCCACCTTGAAATACGTGACGTAGTTGTTGCGACCGAAACACGGATACCAGGCAATCGGCAGATCGGAAAGCAAAATGCGGCGGTAGGCGCGCGGGTCGAGCCGGACATTCCATTCCGTCTGCTCGCCATCGGGACCATTACCGGCGTTGACGTAGATCATGCGCACCTTCCGACGGAGTAGCTCTGGTTCACGATTGTACGCCGCGGCAACATCAACTAGGCTCCCCACCGTGAAAATATTCACTTGCTCGGGTGATGTGCGAAGAACGGACAGAATCAACTGGACTCCGCCCTGGTCGGATCCCGGTTGATCGGTTCCGGGATCGGTATCCGATTGCAAGGGGCGTGATAAGCCCAAGGCATGAGGGGCCTGTTTTCCTGTCAGGTGAAATATTTGTTGTAAGGCAACCGTTCCAGGCTCTTTCTTCCGGCCTTGGCCCAGCCGCTTCTGGTGAATGTTGACCATGTCAATGAGGATGCCCCGGACGTCCAGTTCGGGCAGTATAAAAAGTGTCGCCAGATCATAGTGGTCGTCTGGATCATCATGCGGATGATAAAGATCGGTGGAATAGATGACTGGAATTTCGGCCCAACTCCCGGCCGGGAGGCAGCAAGTAAGGAACAGAATTGGCAGGAATACGCGTAGCATGGAACAGGCGGGGAACGAAATCAGTCGGTTATTAGAAATTACCAGCCCTGATTTTATCATCCGCCACGGGTGGGGGGGAGGTTCCATTTGCGTGTTGCGATCTTACATGCAACGGGATAGGCTAGTACTTCGTCAAAACCAACGAACCTCCCTAAATTCACTTCCCTCTCAAGGAGCATCCAGATGAGTCCAGTCCCAACCTCCAGACGTGATTTCCTTCGGCATTCGGCCATTGCCGCGGGGGCTGCTGTGGTCAGTCAGAGCGGATTGGCCGCCGGTGCGTTTGCCGCAGGCAACGATACCATGAAGATTGCGCTCGTAGGCTGCGGAGGGCGGGGGACCGGCGCGGCCATCGATTGTTTGAACGCGGCGAAAATCGTTGGCCAACCCATCCAGTTGATTGCCGTGGCCGATGCCTTTGAAAACCGAGCCCGCAGTGCACTCCGGCAAATCCAGAAGGAATGGGCCGCGTCGGTGGATGTCCCCGAAGAACGGATCTTCGTCGGCCTGGATGCCTACCAAAAGGCAATTCAGTGCGATGTCGATATGGTCCTGATGGCCTCGCCACCCGGTTTCCGGCCCGCACAGTACATGGCGGCGGTTCAAGCCGGGAAACATGTATTCATGGAGAAACCTTGCTGTACCGATGCGCCCGGTTATCGCACAATGGTGGATGCCAACAAGCTGGCCGACGATCAAGGCCTGAAGGTTGTCGTCGGTTTGCAACGGCACCATGAAGCCGGCTATATCCAAGGCGTTCGAGAAATCCATGATGGGAAACTTGGCGATATCCAGTTCCTCCGCGTGTACTGGAATGGATCCGGTGGCGGCGCCCGGGATCTGGGAAAGCGGCCCCAAAACGATCCGAAGGAAATGGAATTTCAAATTCAAAACTGGGGATGTTTCCTGTGGCTCTATGGCGACAATATCGTCGAACAGCATGTTCACAATATCGATATCGGGAACTGGGTCATGGCTGCGGATGGTGATCCACAGAAGGCCCATCCGGTCGAAGCAAATGGGATGGGTGGCCGGGTAAACCGCGGAAACTACGGGGATATCTTCGACCACCATTTCGTCGAGTTCACCTATGCCAATGGCACGAAGATGTTTAGCCAGTCCCGACACCAACCGGGCACCTGGGATTCGGTCACCGAGTATGCACACGGTACCCAAGGGAGCCGGAATGTGGCCGTTGGTGGAGGGCCGTCACTCGAAAGTGGCAATCCGTATATCCAGGAACATGCCGACCTGATCAAGGCAATCCGCAACGGCGACAAGCTGAACGAAGGGTGGTACGGCGCGGTGAGCAGTATGACAGCCATCCTGGGCCGCATGGCCTCCTACTCTGGCCAGGTGGTACGGTGGGACGAGGCGATCCAAAAAGGGCCGGATGAGAGCCCGGTGAAGCTTGCTTGGGATGCCCAACCACGCCACGTGCCTGGCGAGGATGGATTCTATCCGTTCCCAATCCCAGGGGTGACCAAGCCGTTCTAGAGCCTTGGCGTGTAACATAAACGCACGGTGCACACGAGTTCGTACGTCATTTCAAGACCATTTTCGGCCCTTTTGGTCCTTTTGGTTCTTTAGAGTCTTCGTCTGTAACATGCGCGCGTGGTGCGCGCATGTTTGTAAGCCCTTTTGGGTTGCGGGCTTGGCACGCGTTGGGTC
>JAFGFZ010000311.1 GCA_016930815.1 Pirellulales bacterium
AAAGGCAAAAGATGCTGAAGCCAATGCGAAAGTTGAGGAGCAAAAAGCAAAAGACGCGGAAGCTAGGGCGAAAGATGAGGAACAAAAAGCAAAGAATAATTTAATACTTGCTGAAAGCCGTGAAGCCGCAGCGAAAACCGGCCGCTTTCTCGCCCAATTTTCCCTAGCCAAATCTTATATCAGTGCAAACGACGCAGGCCGAGCTCAGGAGCAACTCGATAATCTCAAAGACGCGGCCCGTGGAGATCTTCTAGAGGAGACATCCGTCGATAAGACCATGATCGGCTGGGAATGGTATCGGCTCAAATACCTGTGCCATCCACCCGATCCGCACTTTGGTATCACCGAGCTATCCGCGGGCGATTCGATCGTTTCCATGGATAGCACACCTGACGGTTGTCGGATCGTTGTGGCAACGCAAGACAATCGCGTATTGGTTTACGAGCAAGGGAAATCGGAACCGATGGTAAAGTTGACAAGATTGGCGAATCAGTTCCATAAAATCAACGCCGTGGCAATTTCGACGAAGGGTCAATTTCTTGCTATTGGTGGCAAGTCACGTGCAAAGATGGATAATTTTCTGCTGTATGACATCTCAAAAAAGCTCGATGAGCCGATCCATAGCAACCGGCCGGAAGTATCCACATCTTCATACGAGGTACTCAGCATCGATTTTTCATCTGACGGACAATACCTTGTTGCCGGCTGTGCCGAGGGAATAGCGGTCTGGCAACGATCGTCCGACTCGTTTGTTGGTCCTGATTGTTATGGCTATAGCGGCGCTTTCAGGTGTGTGCGGTTTGCTCCCCAAAATCCGAACTTTGAAGAGAATCTAAAGGATCTGGTTCGAGTCATATGCGTCATTCGTTATCAACAGGATTTTAAAAATGAAAATAAGGCTGCCATTGCCGATATTCAATTGGATAAGATCAACGACAGCACCACGAATACAAATCATCATCAAGTCACTCATGGGGGGCCAAATAAGCAAGGAAATGGGAAAAAGGATCATCTAGAACAATATATCATTTCTAAATATTGTGGAGACTTTCAAACGGCAGCAATTTCGCCACTTGATCCCCATTTAGTTGCTATCGGAGCCGACGACGGGCGCGTCATGCTATGGCACTGGACTAAGTTCGAGTCAGGGCAAGACCAGTTGACAATTGATCTCTACGGTCACAAACGCGCCGTTCGGGATATAGCGTTTTGTAAAAACGGTAAGCATCTCATCTCTGCCAGCGACGATCAGTCGCTGCTGTTGTGGACATTGAAACAAATCGGATCCAAAGATGCTCAAGGTACCCCATCCCAATCCAATGTATCAAGTCCGCATCACTCACTCTGGAAAGGCAGTCTATCTCAGAAACTGCCTCCTTTTCGGGGCCATTATAAGAGTGTGATTGCTTGTCATCATGTGAAGTGTCCGCCTATTCATGATGGCGATCTTGCAAAGATTCCCCCAGATACCGAAGTACGTGGCGAAATAATTTCTGCGTCTTCCGATGGAACTATTCGCCGTTGGGATATAGACCGCTATAACGACGAACAGGTATTTGATCCCCAAGATAGTAAAGAAGACGATCACAACAATTCCAAAATGGCGGAGCAAGCTCAATCAGTTGGAGACAGTAGTGACAAATCGAGTTGCACGGCAGCGAACATTTCACAAGACGGCACCAAAGTGATCACGGCTTACGCAAATGGCTATGCCAGAGTATGGGATTCCGCCACTGGCCGGAAACTCTTTGATCTATATGTAGGCCATGATCGAGAGGCTGATGTCGCAATTAAGACAGCCGTTTTCAATGGCAAGCACCGGATCGTAACTTGTGGTTCTGATGACCGGATATGTATCTGGGATGGAGATACCGGAAGAATTTTAGCAGAACAATCGGTCAATGGAAAAAATCAAGAAGACGTCGATATAAAAGGTGGTATTTTACCATTTGACATATCTCAAGATGGTCGTTTTATTGTCACAGGCGCTTATAGATCTAAAGATGATAAAACAAAACAACTTCCGCCGAGGCTTTGGGACGGTTCGAATGGTCAACTCCAGATCGATAATTTGTTTCCAGACGCCATGTTAACCCGTACCGTGACCATTAGCCCATCGAAAAAAGCTATTCTGTTTGGGATCCAGCGCGGAGGCATGTTCATTTGGGATTTGGAAAATAATCAGGGATCAAGATTTGAAGAGATCCATCCAAGTCTATCAACTATTGTTGGGATATTTCCGACACATGATGCAAAGAACCTTATTACCGTTTGTACCAGGTGTATAAAGCTTTGGTCTGCTTTTCGAATAGGTCAGAACCATGGAGATTTACTAGCAGAGATCCTTTTGGAAAGGGATGCGAAACGCGTTTTTCATGCATCTGAATCGAATGAGGATGCATTCCTTGTCTTAACCGTCACACATAAAGCTATTACAGCGGAATCTTTCACGCTTGAGCTATGGAATAAACAGGGACTACTCGAGGGGGACACAGGAAAACGAGTGGCCTTGGGCAGCAGACAATACCGCTCTGCAGCGATTTCGCCAGATGGAAAAACAGTTTATGCCATCACACCGGAGAATCGCCTTGTCGAGTGGGATTGGCATCATGATGAGAATAAAGAGCATCCCTTAAGTGCTGATATCAATGCCACCCAACCACAGGAAATTTACTTTATTGACAATCATCACATCCTCTCGACATCATCTGATCTCGTATCACCAGATAAACAGAAACGCGGCTGGCAGGGCCACATATGGCGGCTGGCAGATAATACCGTTCAAGCCGAAAAAGCACGTCTTTCCAGCCGCAGTGCCATTCTTGACGCATTATTTTCCGAGAAAGGTTCGGAAGTCATCACTTTGTCATCGGATGGTGCCATACGGTTCTGGCCTTTAGAGGGCAACATGGCTGAATCGCGTGTCCCATCGCGCCAAGCCACCGACCGATCATTTCCAGCAGTTCAACGATTGATCCTATCACCAGATCGTGGTTGGGCTCTCTCTTTGAGTGCGACTGATGCCAGAGCCAAGTTGTGGAATATCAAAAATGAAGAAAATTCATTTCCATTAGAATTATCGAACAGAGGATACGACGCGCAATGGGTAGATAATTATATCGCAATCTTGACGGAAAATGGCGTCGAGCTTTGGGATTTACAAACAAAGAGGCCAACGAAGTTGAAGGGTCCCAGCATTCCACGTCGGGCCCATCACATGGCACTAGCCAGAGGAAGCCATGGTATCCTACTTGTCACAGCCCACAGGAGTTCTGTTCCCGATAGCAGTCCGATTTCATTTTGGTGGCAAACCCAAGATGGAACCTGGTCAAACGAAACACGATTTGGTTCCAGTACGTCGGAGATCACGTCGCTGGCCATATCGCCATGCGGCCGACGTCTGGTTTCAGGGGACAGCGAAGGGAATGTTGAGGTGTGGGGTATTGAAACAGGTGAAAAAAGCGATAACGAAACAAGCGATAAGAAAACGGATAACGAAGTAACTCCCCTCCTGTTAACACTTCACAATCATCGGGCGGAGATTACATCGATCCGATTTTCTGACAATGGTCGTCACCTTTTAACAACCGACAGCAGTGGAATAGCTGTCTACTGGCCAGCGAGCAACTGGGAAGAAGCGGAGCCCTAGTGCTCTGTCAACTTCCATCTTGGGGTAGCCACGGTCGACAGACCGTGGCATATTGCTTTCAGACGAGCAAAGTTATCCAAAATTTTAATTAAAACGGAGCCGTGACTTAGAGGATCGTCCTACGATTCTGAAACCTCTCTCTAAAACCAATGGTTTGTGAGTGCTTAACGCAGAAATTGCGTTTGTATCATGGGCTTTGGCTCCACCGCGGTAGGAGCCGAATGACTCTTGGATGGACTCGGGTCCGTCATACCGGCAGGATCTTGGAGCTGCTTTACGGTAGACGAAGAATCATTTTCCGGCTTTTTGCTTCTTTGATCGGTTGCCAAAGCCATTTTTGGATCCATGGGCACGGATCTATCGACAAAGGATTGCCCCTTTTGGATATGCGAGTTGCTCGGCATATTCACTACTCTCGCAGCCGAGGTGATATTCGATTCCGGTATGGAAACTCTAGGCCATGGCATAGAGATGGGCGGCACATTCCCATCGGTTTTCAAGTGGATGGCGTTGGAAGGATCTTGGCTAAAAGCAGTCTGCTTCTTAGAGTCTATTCCAAAATCGGCTGCCCCCGCCCCACCTGCAGGGGAAGGAGCTGGGGATGAGAGATTTTCGGATGATTTTTTGGTCTTGGTCTGCTGGTCGGTCACCGTGATTCGATCGGACTGTTCGACCAACGGATTGGGTATTTTGCTAGGTTGAGCTTCTCGAATAGGGATCGTCCCTTCTCGTAATTTAGTACCGGCATTTGGACCGGGAGCTCCAGATGTTTCCACTTCATTCAGCTCCATGACCTGTTCGCCTGGCATCTCTTGAACTTCAACCATGCCAGGAATCGTGGGGAGTACCTGGTCGGAAACCTCGCCTTTGCTGATCACTATATCTCGACAGACATAACTTAACTTTGGACGTTGTTGCAGCAGCCGGTTCTGAACATCGACCCACGCCGCAGGGGGAGATCCACTTTCCGTTAGGTAGACATTGTTGAATTCGAGCAATGTTCCCTTCTCGTAATGAATACCTCTCATTGCTAGCGCATATTCGATGCGGGCTTGATAGTATCGGATATCTGCCTCCGCCTCGCGTCGTTGGGCTTCGAGAACAATATCAATTGTGACCCTCTCTTCATCGTAATTTGTTTGGGCTGCTTCCAACGACTGCTTTGCAGCTTGGAGGCGATTGTATTGCGCAGATACGAGCTGGAATGAGCGTTCCATCTCTCCGAATGCATTGCTTAGACCATAAAGGACATGCTGCTCGGATTCTCGCAGAACACTCCGCGCGCGGGCGAGTGCGAATTCGGCATTACGGACACCCGCGTGGGCCCTACGGAATCCCAGAGGCACTTCGAATTCGACACCAAGTTGCCATTCGTTATGATCCCCAAGGCCACCATAGGCGCTATCAAGATCTTGATCACTCTGCGATATCATGTCGTGCCCAAATCCTCGCATTCGGTATCGGGCGATTGCGTCCAACCGGGGAAGCAGGAAGTTGCGACTTGCCAATAATTCAAGCTCATGTTGTTTGACAATCCATCGCTGGCGGCGGAGTTCCGCACGTTGGGCGATGGCTTCGGTAGCACATACTTCCCAATCGAATTGGACTGGCGCTTGAGGTGGTTCGGAAATAGGCTTGATTATTTGGACACTATTGATCGGTAATCCAAGAATCAAACGCAGCCTCCGTTCGGCGACTCGTACGCCACCGCTGCTGCGGAACGTACCCGCGGCACTACCATTATCCGTGCGTGTTGCATCGGTTAGACGACCAGTAAGTGCGTCGAGCACCTCCGACTGAAATCGCCAGTACTGTTCCTTAGCCTGCGTTTCGTCACTAATAGTAATATTACCTGATTCATGTTTCAGATTTTCCTTGATTTTAATCCATGTCTCGAGGGCTTTATCTCGGGCCCGTTTCTTGGCATCGAGGTCTCGATAGGCGAAATAGAGATCCCAATAGGCATTTTCGACATTGGTTACTAGATTTCGTACGCCCGCCTCGAATTCCGCCAAATCGATATCGGTCCGCGTCCGGGCTAGCAAGACGCCATTGATATCACCGGGTTGCGTCGTTGGCCCCGCGATGCGGTTGAACAGAAGGCCACTTCCTTGGAGTAGCGGGTGGCGTACTTCCGCATCGAAATAGGCTCCCCACAGAATACTGGGATCTCGTTGATTGCCAATGGAATTATCCAAATCGTAATCGATCACATGGCGAAATGCCATCCGAGTCCCAAGAACCGACCGCTTACTGAGCTCGAATGAGTAATTGCTGTAATCCTGTTCAAAAAGGCCACGATCCCCAATGAATGTGTTGTTATAAAGTCGGTCATTTTGCTGCCAAGATCCTTGGGCGGAAAATAATGCATCGAAGGCGCTGAGTGCCGCCTCTTCACCAAACCGAGGATCCGTATAAGCCAGCGCGGGATCGTAGACCGAAGGGACTGAATCAGGGGAACGTAGAATGGTCCCACCTAGATCGCGCATGACTTTGGATTGCCCGAGCGCAATCATGATTGCCTGTTCAAGCGTCAGATCGAAGGTCGTAATGTCTCCATTGGCAGGAATTGTTTCTGGGGCCGGTGGGATAACACTACTATCACAACACGGGCTTAGGCATGGTTCGTCAATCTCTAATTGACTTGGGCCACCCGAGGGAGCTAGCAGCTCATCACATGGGGTGTTCCAGCAATAATCAACATCGCGGTGCCAAAAGCAACTGACCTGGCAAACCGCTACCAAGGTTATGAAAATCCAGCGGATCTGATGAAAAGCCATTTTCTTGGGTTGCCTATATAATCGTGTTTCACATTCCAGTGCCATAGGAATTGGGAAGATGAGTTTGCGGGAATGAACATAAACTTAGAATTTTCCTACTAATCGGAAGGAACCGATCCTTCAGCAAATTCGGATGAATTGGCATAACACACATTATCTAGTTCGGCAGCTCCAAGCAGCATTTCTTAGAAAATTGTTGTGTTTGGATTAACCTATTAGCTCATCGCAACCAAAATAAATATCAAAACACCGACATTTTTCGTAGTTGCTATCACCAGACGGCATACAAGACGGTATCCATTCCAAATAACTTGATTGGGCCATTCATACGATTTCCTTAAGTACTATGGATTGTACGGACGATACCGAAATTACCGATATTCTCATTCTGGCTGACCGCCAATCCACAAGTACTGTCGGCAAAATCAGAAGAAAGCAATCATCTACCCGCTTTCGAGGTGATTGCAGAATCTGGCCAAAGAAACACATACTTTTTTTACTGGAAAGAGACCCATGCGATCCTTCACAATCCGGACGGAAAACATCTTATTCCAGGTCGGTTTACAGTCCGTCCTATTCATTATTATCTCTGGCTGTCACGCAGGCCCGAGCGCCAACGTTCCGACAGCTTGGCAAAAGCTCGGCATTCCCCAGGCATATTCGAGAGTGATGGATAATCGGCTTAACCGCCGTGGCAATCACCCCAACATGGAACGCAAGCCCCCGGTACACCGTATTGCAGATCCAAAGAATCTGGACCCGGAGAGCATCTATGGCCAGAATGACGCCATCATGGGGGCCGCGAAAATCAAGCAGCAGGAAGACATGGCACCCCAGAAAATCAAGGCTCTCAAGTACCTGGCCACGATCGGATGTGGATGCTACGACAAGGACGGAAAGGTGGAAAAAGCAATTCTAGCAGGGCTAGACGATTGCACCGAAGAGGTCCGTTGCGCAGCCATAGAAGCCCTTTCGGAGATGGCAGCCACGTGTTGGGATGCGGAACAGGGGCCCTGTGGACCATGCTGCCCTCATTGTTGCACAGAAAAGATCCAAAAACGGCTTGCTGAAATGGCATATGAAGAAAAGAACGGGTGCCCCATCGAACCATCACCCGAGGTCCGCCAAGCGGCTTGCCAGATGCTGTGCATCTGCCCGCCCCCCATTGTTGAAAAGGAACCTAAACCTGAAACTCCTTCTGAAGTCGCTCCTGAAGCCAGGGGTGAAGAGGAAGAAGAAGAGGCCCCGGAGGGACTCCCCGCGACGAAAGATGAGAAAACCATCTTAAATCAATCTGCATGGACCCCCAATTTGCTCAATCAGAAGAATCCTAGCGGATTATCTGCTATAGACAGAACTTCCCAAAGTACATGGCAATTTTACGACCAGTTCAAAAATGAATTTGGATCAGATGGATTTGTATACGCGTCGGATCTAAATAGAGTAACTAAATCCCCAAAGCTACCTAAGGCACCCACCGCACCAGCCACACAGAAGCAAATGCCGATTCAAACGGCTTCAACAACTACCGCGCGCCATGGTCTTGAACAATCGGTTTCCTTGAGCCCACGGGTGCAGATTCAAACTGCACAGGTCGGTCAAGTTGTAGATGGTGTCGTGGAAATCATCGAAGAGCAAAGCAAAACCGTTGTGATCGCCCTGAAAAGACAAATGCTTATACCAGAGAACGCCCTCGTCGAGTGTTCGATGTTGAATGGCAGTTCCGATGGACGCTCCGTGCGGATCCACAACGTAATACGTTCTAAACCAGGTATTGCTGTTGTCGATGTCCGGACTCTGCCGAATGGCCGATCTCTTCAACCAGGTGACCAATTAACGGTCCGAATCCTCGCAAATAAGTCATCCTAGCAGTTCTTGGCCTGGCCCCACTCTAGTGAAAACAAGGGAGATGACAAGGTACAAGTAGCTTTCCGCCCTCCGTTCGCGCCTTTCCATCCCGGATTATGCCACTGGACGTAATACCAACACGCTGGAACGCAGCCGTTCGGAATCGCGGGCATTCAATTCCACGAAATAGGCGCGCGGATCAATCCCGTCCAACTGTTCCGTGGCGAACCGCGCGCCCCGGTCGGTGCCGCGCATGCCAAAGATGAGCCGAGTGTTGTCGTGGCAGTGGGAACGCAATCGATCCAAATAGAAATGGATCGACCAGTGAAAGCCAATGGCTAAAAAGCTATAGATATAGTCAAACGTGAGCCCATCGATCGAATCGATCCAGTCGTCCGATTCAGCATTCAATAGATGGAGCCTTTTCGATTGGATCCCGTTTGCCTCGCAGAATTTGACCGTGGCCCAATATGAGTTATAGAAGGCATCGGACGTTTGGCCATTGATGGGCGCGATTTGAGTGACTCCGGAATCGCCATCGAGCATGTAGAATTCGGTCTCCCCCCATGAATACCGTTTGCTGAGATATATGCTTGCGCGTCCGATACCCCCGCCAATTGGAGCCATTGGCCGCGGACGGATTGGACGGTTTCGGAATCGACCTCACCATCCCAGACGGCCACTCCCCACAGAAAATGCAGAGGTTGATTTGCCGATAATTGCATTGGCTGCTTCCAGAGATTCCAAGTTGCGGCCAGATAGGCAAAGGAGTTTCCGGTATCGCCCATCGTGAAGGTGACCATGGGCCGATCGTTTTTCGGATGATCGAAGATAGCCACGGTCACCGGTTTGCCATCGACCTGGGCGGTGTAGGCACACCACGCGCAGGCCGTGTTCCGTTCATCACCCCGGATCAAAGGCCCCAACTGGCCCGTCGATACAAAAAAACGCCCGGCCCGATCCATCGACTCAACAAACCGCATCCCCAATCCTTCATAGTGCCGCCCGGACAACTGGACTTCCTCGCGGCCGCTTCCCGTGGCCAGGACCGATTCCCACGTAAGCAAGGTCACGGGATCGTGGATGGCGTGCGCCTTGATCACCCGCCGTTCGCTGATTAATGGGTCCCCGCCGGATGGGGTCCAGCCGATTTGAAATTGCATGCCAGCCTCGGCCGGATTGTCAGAAGTGAACGTTTGAATATCTTGGATTTTCTGGGATCCGGGATGCTGCTCCCCCTGCGGACTTTCAGCCCAGAAGTCAATGTTCTCGACATTGATACCGAGCATCAGGGCATGGTGGTGTCCATGATCTTGAGGGCTGTCACGGAGGATATTGATTCCCGATGGTGTCCAGAGCTTCGATACATACGGCTTGTACGGAACATCCCGGCTCCGGAATTCGAATAGGGGCCGTGTACCGAGTTGGCAGATATAACCGGTTTCATTTTCGCGAACGATCCATCCAGGCGGATCGGCATCCGCCCATGCGATGTTGATCAGGAAAAAGAAGGCCAAGGCAGTGGTGAATAAGCGGAGTACCATGAGATGGGTCTCGTTGATGGGTGATGCTTTCACTTGGTTCAAGGTTCCTCCTGGTTATGGCCTTAGGATAGTGTGATCGTTTGATTCTGGAAATCGAACAGGGCAACCTGGTCACTGAGGTGCGACATCACGCCCATCGACAGGGGGGCCTGCACGCGGACGGCCAGTTCGATGGAACTGAATGGCTGTTTCCGGGTTTTGACGCATTCGAGCAAATTATTCCACAGTTGGGCCGTGTCTCCGAATCCCTTCCACGGCAGGAATATCTCTTCCTTGTCGATTGGAACTATTCGGATCCCATTGCAGTCCTTCGCGCCAAGCATCTTCCAGAGGATGATCCCATCCGTGCCACGGATCATGGTGTCGCAACCGGTGTAGTTGGAGAGCGAGTTGAGCATCGTCACGCTCGGGCCCTCGCGGTAATCGGCCACGATATTACACTGATCGGGGACTTCGCGATCGTATTGGAACGTGCCACCGCCGCCAAAAACGCGGTATGGAAAATCAAGCCCCAACAGGCAGAAGACGGGCGTATAGGCGTGGACCAACAAGTCGGTGGAGGGGCCGCCCGCATAGTCCAGGAACAGCCGCCACTGGAAAAACCGCGAGACTGAAAAGGGAACCGCGGGTGCATCGCCCAGGAACCGTTCCCACAGCAGGTCCGGGCCTGGTGTGGCATCCGGATCGGGGACCGGCATCCGCTCGCCCCAGTCACCGCGGCGCATGAAACCGCACTGTACGTGGACCGGCTTCCCAATGATCCCGTCGGCGATCATTTGGCGGACCTTGGGATAGTTCTCGTCCGCCATGTATTGCGTGCCGACCTGCACGAGCCGCTGATTCTTATCGGCCGCTTCCTGGATCTTTTTGGCCAATTCGAATTGACACCAATGGGTCAGCGGTTTCTCGCAGTAGACATCCTTGCCGGCGTTGAGTGCATCAATGGCTTGCGGGGCATGCAGGCGGTCCGGAGTGGCAATACAGACCACATCCACATTCGGATCGTCCAGCAACGCTTCATGCTCCATGTACATTTTCGCGTCTCCGGCCGCCTTGCTGGCCGCCTCCAGACGCGGGCGATAGACATCACAGACCGCCACCGGCTCGGCGATGCCTTGGGCACGCAACTGCTGGATGATTTCCAGATGGGCCTGAGCTCGCCCGCCAACGCCGATGAATCCGACGCCAATCCGTTCGTTCGCACCACGCGACTCGGCCGCCAGGATGTGGAAACTCGGCGCGAAAGCGACCGCGCCAGCTGTCGCCGCGGCCGTGCGGAGAAATGCACGCCGGCTGCCGTCCATGGGATTCTGAGCTCTTGATGTGGGTGTCTTGGGCATGACAATCCTCCTGAGTTTGAGTGCCTTGAACCGCATGAATCATTCAAACGTCAAACGCGTTTAAAGAGACAGCCTAGGATGATCCAAGCAATCACCATGAGGGCCTGACTGGCTGGTTCGGGGATCGCAATGGATGCCGATCCCATGGTGGATTCTAATCCCAACTGTTGCTGCCAGATCAGGAAATCATGGCCATCCACATTCGTGTCTCCATTCGCATCCCCGGAAACCGGCGCGACTCCATTTTCGATGCCAAAGCCGGCTTGCCATACGAGTAAGTCGTCCGAGTTAACAGTTCCATCTTGATTGAAGTCCGAATCGAGGAACGATACAACCACGGCCGCGGTTGAAAGATAGCCGACCACCCCGCGGGTCATGTCCGTGGCATAGGCGTAGTCAATGTAATTTTGTGTATCGACGGAATCGGACCACCTGTGATAATTCGGATTCGACCACACCGCGTATTCGATCAACAGGGCTGCGTTGAATCCTTGATTGTCGAAAGGTACGTGGTCGCTGGATCCAAACTGGCCAATCATGCCAGATATGTTGCCGAATGTGTCCAATGCATCAGCCAACTCGGATGTCAGGGTTGAGTTGTCACTAGAGTAGTAGACACGGGCTTCCCGATAATGGGATTCGCCCGTGCTGTATGGGTGATAGGCAATCATATCGAGTGAAATCATTCCGCGTACATCATCGGTCGAATGCGTGTTGACGTAGGCTTTACTACCATATAGTCCCTGTTCTTCGCGATCGAAGGCGATGAAGACGAGTGTTGACTCGAATTGCGACTGAGATAAGACCCGGGCGGCCTCTAAGACCCCCGCCACGCCGCTGGCATTGTCATCGGCGCCCGGGGCACCGGGAGTTTCGCCGGGATCGTTGCCGGCGTCGTTGCTATTGGTGCTATCGTAATGGGCTCCAACGACATAGATCCTTTCCGGCGTGACAGTCCCCAAATGAATGCCCACGACGTTATGATGCGTGGAAGAGGCGTAGGTGAAAGGTTCCAGAGTTGTACTCAACCCGTAGCTTTCAAACGTGCCAAAAATAAAATCACGTGCCAAATCATGTTCCGCGCCGTACTTTCGATCGTCGCCAAGGTGCGTGTAGAGTTGATCCTCCAGAAAGCTGGTATAGGTCGTCTGGTTGACGCGATCGACGATATCTTGAATGCTTTCGGCAGAGGCAGCCGCCGCGAAGAGTAATAGGATTCCCAACACAGCAATCAACCAGCATCGATGGCTGAACATGAAGATCTCTCCCGGATAACAATGTTTTTCAAACCAGTGAAAAAATCGAAATTGTTATATGCATCCTGAATGTGATAATATTTGTAATTCCTGCCCAGATGCGATCTTACCCCCTAATGGTCGTGTCTAGGAAAAAAGGATTCATTCCATATGCCACATTCTGCCACCATTACCTTTAGTTTATCAGAGAATCCGTTGATTGGATAGAGGCACGTCTACCAGCCTCCGCCAAGTGTTTTATAGACGGCGATCAAATTGAGCGCGACTTTGCCGCGGCTTTCTGCCAGGCTGTCTTGTTGCACGACCAAGGACCGCTGCGTGTCGAGGACTCGCTGATAATCGATAAAGCCTTGCTCGTATTGAAGTATGGCTAGCTGCGTTGCCTGCTCAGTTTCCTGGACACCTTCGGCGAGGAGTTGCGCACGAATCTTTTCTTTCAGGAAGGCGACGATCGCATCTTCGGCCTCCTTGTTCGCCTTCAGCACCGTGTTCTGGTACTGCAGCAGGAGCTGCTGGAATCGGGCATCCTGAATGAGGATATTATTTCGAATTCGCCCGTAGTTGAGAATGTTCCACTGCAATCCGGGGCCAACGGACCCGGTGATGCTATCCCAGCCAAACAGATCCTTGAAATGTTCCGCATTGACGGCAATATTTCCGCTGATGCCGATGTGGGGATAGAGTTCCGATATGGCAATTCCTATGCGAGCGCACTGGGCGGCCGCTTCCAGTTCCGCTCTCCGGATATCGGGGCGGCGCTCGAGTAGCTCCGCGGGAATTCCGACAACGATTTCGGGGGGTACTTCGGGAATGGTTTGCTGGCCACTGGCAAGAAGAGGAAGATGCTGAGGTGGAAGCCCCAGGAGAATGCAAAGGCCGGTTTCGGCCTTGCGGTGTCCCTCCTCCAATGCGGGAATCAGCGACCGCGTGGCTGCCAAGGCGGATCTTGCTTGGCGCAGGTCGAGTTCATTCACAATCCCCTCGTCAAAACGATGCTGAATAATATCGAGAGTTCGTTCCTGCAATTCCACATTCTTGTGGGCCAGGGAAAGCCGTTCCTCGATCGCGCGAAGCTGTACATAAACGGCGGCTACCTCCGCCTGAAGAATAACCAAAATGTCGTCGTAACTGGCAATCTGAGCGTCTAGATTGGCGTCCGCCGATTCGATTCCCCGGCGGATCTGGCCCCAGATGTCGAGTTCCCAGGCAGCGTCGAAACCCAGGATCCAATCACTAAAGTGCATCCGGATTGGAAAGTTCCCAAAAGGATACGCATTATCACTAAACTCGTTTCGTGAATAACTGGCAACCATCTGCTGTTGCTGCGGGAATAGGGAACCTCGGGCGATTCCCAACTGAGCCCTCGCTTCCATGATCCGCTGCATCGCGATCTTGAGCGTCAGGTTGTCGCGATAGGCCGTTTCAATCAACGCGTCAAGGACGGGATCTTGAAAAACAGACCACCAGGCGCAATCATCCACGGGTTCGCTGATCACGTTGGGATGATCCCGGTCCATCCAATCGTTGGCTACGGGAGCCGGGGGTGGGCCGTAGTTCGGCCCCACCTTCCAACCATTCTCCCACCACTGGCGGGTGCTGCCGCATCCAGTCAGCAGCAAAACGAGACCAGCGCAGCAAACGGCTGTGCCTAGAAACGCTTGGGGCCAGGAGTTCGAAATGATCCCAGAGAATGGAACAGGACTCGAAGTATTGGCTGCGGCCCGATTTCCGGCCTTTCCTTGCAGCCATCGCACCGCTGCCATGAAATTCCTCCTAGCCAAGACTCCGTGCATTCTTATTTTTCCGGCAAAATGGGAACAATAAGAGTTATCGGTAGAATCCAGACATTCGGGACAATGATCCTAGCCCTGGATCCGATCGCCCAGATGAGATCGGCCGAATAATCGGTAGAATCTGAATTTCTCCCCACCCCCAATATTTTTCCCGAATAAATGCCTGTATCTGACTTGTGAATCTTGACGATGACTAATCGGTCATGTATTGTTCTATTAAGTCATCATTCATTTGGTCCCGGTTGAGGCCATTTCCAGAGAACCTGGATGGAGGGGTATCGGTTATGTCAAAACTCATGGCACGCCGGAAGAGGCTCGTCGATTCCATGATGCGGGACGCGATTTACGAGGGGGCTCTGGAGGTTCTGGAGGAATTTGGATTGAACGGGGCCACGATGGATCGCGTCGCGGCCGCCGCGGGAGTCGCCAAGGGCAGCCTCTATAACTATTTCCACAGCAAGGACGAATTACTCACATTCGTCCATGAAAGAACGGTTCAGCCTCTCGAGGAAACGATCCAGCAGATTGCAACCACCCATCAAACGGCCGCCGAGATCATCGAATCGATGGCCCATCATTGGCGCCGGTATGTCGTCGAGCATCGAGCGGCATTCCAGATCTTAATCAGGAACAGCAACACGGAAGGCATCCTCGAAGAGGCAAGCACCAGAACAGAACAGGCAATGCGCGATTTGATCCGCAAAATTATTCTCCAGGGCATCGAGGCCGGCGAATTCCGCCCCATCCAGGCCCAGTATGTCAGCGAAATGATTTTGGCTGCCGCCAAGGGCCTGCTCGAAGCAGAATTCGCTGAAAAAAATCCCCGATCCGATGAAGAAACAATTGGCACACTGATTGGCGTCTTCCTCCATGGGCTTTGCGCACATCCGTGAGAACATGAAAGACAAGAAAAATATGAGAGCCATCAAGAGAGCTGGAATCGTTTTGGTTGGCGTTATCCTGATTGCCGTTTTTGGTATCTGGGCAAGCGGAGCATTTGTCGTTCCCGACCATGGTGATGCAAACGCGAAAATCTCCGGACCGGACGGCAACGCAGCTCCATTGCCAGTTATCGTAACTCCGGCACGTTCGATGCGATTTGAAAACAGCGTTCATGTCTCAGGAAATATCCAAGCGAAAAACTACGCTTTCGTCTCGGCAAGGATGCCAGGCCCCTTGGATGCCGTCTTCGTCGACGAGGGGGATTCCGTCCAGGCAGGTGAAACGCGGCTTTTCCAATCGGATTCCGTCAAACTTTCCAAGGCCGTGGCCGTCGCTCGCCAGGGCCTCACGGTGGCCGAATGTACCGTCCGCGAAAAAGAGGCCAGCCTGGAGCAAGCCATCGCGCAAAGCGAACAGGCGGCCACGGATCTCAAACGGTATCAGGAACTCGCCAAAAAGAATGCCATCTCCGCACAAATGGTCGAGCAGCAGGACTCTCTGGTCAAACAGTCCAACGCAATGCTCAAGCACAAAGAGGCCCTGATCACCCTGGCAAATGCCCAGTTGGAGCAGGCTAAACTATCCCTGATGATGGCCGAAAAGGATCTAGCCGATTCGCTGGTGCTGGCTCCAATCAGCGGGCAAGTCTCCGAACGCATGAAAGAGCCGGGTGAAATGGCGGCCCCTGGGACGCCCATTATTAAGATCGAGGATCCGACCGTTCTGGAAATCTCCGTCCATATACCAGAAGAATTCTATGCACAGGTCCAACCGGGAACAACGTGGATGCGCGTCCATGTTGGCGCGATGGACTTGGGCAAATTCCCCGTGACCTACAAGAGCCCGACCGTCCACTCGAAGTTGCGGACCTTCGAAGTGCAGGGAATCATCAAATCGCCGCCCCCCGAAGTCGTACCCGGATGCCTGACCAAGGTATCGATCATACTGGACGAACGGGATGGTATCGGGGTTCCCACATCGGTGATTTTGAAGCGCGGTGGAAAAGACGTCCTGTTTTGTGTCGCGGATGGAAAAGCAGAAATGATTGAAGTTGAAACCGGCCTCCAATCAGAAGGCTGGACCGAAGTCAATGCAACCGCGCTGGCTCCAGGAATCCCGATGATCTCCATGGGGCAAACACAGGTGGATGACGGAACTGCGGTGACTCTCGTGGAGGAGGCGGCGCGGTGATCTTATCCGACTTCTCGGTTCGTCGCCCGGTGGCGATGAGCTGCCTCATTATCGGGCTGGGCTTGTTGGGTTTGAATTCCTATCGCAAGATGGGCCTTGAATTCTTGCCAAAAGTCGATCCGCCGTATATCACCATTGTGACCATCTATCCGGGAGCGTCCCCCGAGGAACTGGAGACCGATGTCGCGAAGCGGGTTGAGGATGCGGTCGTCTCCATCGATGGGCTCAAGCACGCGAGCTCCATCTGCATGGAGAACGTCTGCCAGACGCTTCTGGAATTCCAGATGGACGTCGATGTCGATATTGCGGCGACGGATGTGCGCGAAAAAATCGATCTGGTCCGATCCGAATTTCCGGCCGACGTCGAAGATCCCATCATCCAGAAGTTTGACATCAATGCGACGCCGATCGTCAACCTGGCATTGACTGGCGAAGTTCCACTCGACGAACTCTACGACTACGCGGATAACCAGCTGAGTGACCGGCTCACCGTGATCTCCGGAGTTGCCGAGGTGCAATTGATTGGCGGCGCAGAACGTGAAGTTCACGTGGCATTGGACCGCGACAAGCTGGCCACTCGAGGCCTTGCGAGCATGGATGTTGTTCGGACAATCCAGAACTCGGTTCGCACCATTCCCGCCGGCCGGTTGCAGGATCGTGGTATTGAGTATTCGGTCAAGTTCGATGCCGACTTCGACCAAGTTGCTGACCTGGCCGATTTGGAAATCGCGAACGCCGACGGCCGCCGCTGCTACCTTCGGGATATTGGCCAGGTGCGGATGGCGACCGAAGAACTCCGCCAAACGGCCACCATCGATGGCCGGCCCTGTATCGCCATCAAGATCGTGAAGAAGGCGGATGCCAATGCCGTCAAGGTCGCGGATGCCGTGCGGGAGGCAATGTACGATATCAACACCGAATTGCCGGGCGGAATGGACCTGGTCTGGGTCGACGACGATGGACGCTTCATTGAAGCCAACAACCTGAGCGCCTGGATCAATGTGTTCCAGGGGATCCTGTTGACTGCAATCATTCTGTTCCTGTTTCTCTACAACGTCCGGACACTGTTTGTCGTGGCCATCTCGATGCCGCTGACGATCGTGATCGGCTTGTTCTTCATGCAAGCGATTGGATATACCCTGAACACATCCACATTGATCGCCATCGGCATGTCCGTGGGAATCCTTGTCACCAACTCAATTGTCGTGCTGGAAGCGATTGATAAACGCCTCCGCACATCGGGCGATCCGAAAAAAGCTGCGCAACTCGGGACTTCCGAGGCATTTATTGCCGTTCTTGCCAGCGCGGGAACGAATGTTGTCGTCTTGTTCCCCCTCTCGGTAATATCCAGCGTCATCGGCATGTTCCTGGGCCCCGTGGCAATCACGATGTTCATCATGACCATCGTCTCCCTGTTCATTTCGTTCACGCTGACTCCGATGCTCTGCTCGCTCCTACTGAAACCGAGGCAGCAAATTTCCCGTTCCTTGCTGGCTCGGATCGAACATGGATGGAACCGGGGATTTGACAGAACGGTGCACGGCTACCGCCGAACACTTGAATTTGTTGAATGTCACCGATGGGCTGCCGTGCTCGTTGTACTCGGTGTGATCGGTATGTTTGCCCATTCACTTCGAATGGCCGATTCCTTGGGCAGCAGCTTCATGGCCGATATTGACATGGGACGCGTTTACCTGCGGCTCGAATTCCCCACCCGCTACAGCCTTCAAGAAACAATAGGACGTGTGCGAGAGGCCGAAACGCGGATGAAGGATCTCCCGGAGTTGGAGCACGTCTTGTCGACCGTGGGGAAAGTCGAAGCGATTTTAGGGCAGTCCAGCGAAGGAGTCTATCTCGCACAAATCTTGCTGAAATTCTCCGAAAGAGACGAACGGGATATTTCGATCGATGAACTGATGGCAATGGTCCGTTCGCGAATCCAAGACTTTCCAGGTGCCATCACCGGTGTCAGCCAGCCATCCCCGATCGGCGGTCAATCGAATCCAATCGAATTGGAAATTGCCGGGAACGATCTTAAACAATTGGATGATTTGGCGATCAAGAGCTTGAGTTTCGCCAGGAAGATCCCCGGCATCCTGGATCCAGACACAACCGTACGCCCTGGCAAACCGGAAATCCGAATCGAGCCACGACGTGCGGTGCTCGGCGACTTGCAGGCACCGGCGGTGGGTCTTGGCCTCTCGCTAAGAGCGAATCTAGAAGGGATTGAAGCAGGAACCTTTAAGAAAGATGCTCGCAACTATGACATCGTTGTCAAACTAAGTGAAGAGGAAGGAAAGAAACAGGTGGAAAACTTCCTTTTCCCAGGAGCGGAAGCGCAGCCGGTGCTCTTGGCAAGTCTCAGTCAGGTGATGGAACAAGAGGTGCCCATCCAAATCACCCGGAAGAACAAGCGACGAATCACAAAACTGACGTCCCAATTGGATCGCAGCCTCCCGCTCGGAACCGCCGTGGAGAAACTTAGCGCGGCAATCGACCAGAAGGGCAACTTGCCGCCTGGCTACGATTATACGTTTGTGGGCATGTATGAGTTGATGGACGAAGCGCAACAGGATCTTCTTGAGGCCGGAATTCTATCTATCATCCTCGTGATCTTGACTCTGGCTGCTATTCTCGAATCGTTCCGCCAACCAGTCCTGATCCTGGTCACAATCCCGCTCGCCCTCATCGGAACGTTTTGGGCTCTGGCCGTCGGCGGTGAAAGCATCAGTATCTTCGTCCTCATGGGAATCGTGATGATGATCGGAATCGTCGTGAATAATGCGATTTTGATCATGGATCAGTTCAATGTCCACGTTGCCGAAGGAATCCCTCGGCACCAAGCGATGATCACGGCATCTTGCGAGCGGTTCCGGCCGATCGTCATGATCACCTTGGCTGCGGTGTTGGGTATGTTGCCGTTGGCCCTAGGCCAGGGGATTGGAGCTGAAATGCGCAACGGCGTCGGCATCGCGTCCGCGGGAGGCATCCTCGTTTCAGGTATCCTCACCCAGCTGATGATGCCAATTCTCTACGATCTCTTCACCCGGCGCAAACGCGCGGCGGCCCCAAGTGCCGTGGTGCATTCAAGCTAA
>JAFGFZ010000037.1 GCA_016930815.1 Pirellulales bacterium
ACGGGTATCCACAAGCGATTTACCGAAACACCAACGTGGATTGTTGAAGGTCTCGCCACCATGTTCGAGGCCCGTGGAGTTTGGGATTCCCAGTCCCATCAGACTCAAAAGGATCGGATCAATCGGGCCCGCCTTTCCGACTTCCAGAATTATGTTCAGACAGGCCCGGAACCCGGTTTCCTGCAACGGCTGATTGCCAATGATACTTTTTTCCAGTCTGATCCGACCAACGCGTATGCGACGGCCTGGGCTTTGTCATTTTATTTAAGCGAAACACGGCCCCGGCTTTACACGACATATCTTACCCGAACGGCCAATCGGGAAATGTTCACTGAATATTCGGATTCCATGCGCGTCGCCGATTTTCAAGCGGTTTTTGGAATCCACGGGCCATGGCTGGAATCGGAATTCCTAAAATACATGTCTTTAATCAAATGACGGTTCCCAACGATATCCCCATCCGTTGCCGGCCAACTTTTTGATTGAGTCATCATCCAGCCGATGGCCTGGCCGAGAACCCGGAGCCATGAAAAAAGGCGGCCTTTTTCGGTCGCCTTCTCTTTTCGACCGCGGATCAGGCGGTCGTTTGCATTCTGCGCGGCGGATCAGGCCGCTTGGCGGGCAACGGGTCAGATCGCCCTGGAATGATTGCACGATTCGGTCCGAGCACGTGGGCAGTTCACATCACACTCAGTTCCCCTGGAGGCGGTGGGCGTTCCCCGCGCCCGCCGCCTCCTGTTGCGGGTTCCACTTAGCACGCTTTGCGATGGCTGTACCAGCCAATCGTTCCCAGTCCCAGGCAACCGAGAATCAGCAGGGCCATGCCGCTCGGTTCGGGAATCGGTTCGAAGTGGAACGTTTGTTGAAAATCACTGACATAGACCATACCACCCCCATCCACGGTTCCGCCTTTAACAAGCAGGTCCTTGCTGATATAGACTTGCGTTTGCCGAGGTTCGAAGTCCGCATAGTCGCTCTCCTTGGTGCCATACACGGGAATGTTATTATAGACCGTCAATCCGGCGACACCGTCCATATCTGCATCGCGGATTTCCTCGGTCATTATCAGATAGCTATCGCCCTCAGTATGGGAAGTAATCGTCAGCGTTTGACCGGTCATATGATAAAGTGGATCCACCACGGTTGCACGGAAGCCGATATGCAGGTCCCACAGATCAGGTGCAAAAATTAGGCCCCCATCAATAATCTGGAATAATAGCGACACCGTATTTGAGGTCTCGGTCAACAAAGTGACGAAAATATCTTCTGGATCCGGAGTTGGTTCACCAGGTGGTACTGCGGAGCAAGTGAACTGATCGAACCGGAATCGGCCACTTTGCGTGATGACAAACGCATTTGCGTCGTCGGTTGGATCTGTCGGATCATCCCATAACGCGTCGAGTGTCGCCGGAGTGACGATTTCTCCCGCCTGGGCAGGGAATACCGCCACGATCGTGACGAGGAGGAATGCCAATGCTGTCGATTTCGAAATCACGGATTGGAAATGGGACTGGGACATCTTTTCATACCTTTCTTGGGGAATGGGCAAGGCCACATGGCCCTGCATTTGACTGGAAAAATCACTGCCATACCGAGGTTGTCAAACACGTTGTAGCAGTTGGCCCTTGGGTTGGCCGTCCAGGGATGTTGCGATAGTCCGGATGCCTATCGACAAGGCCTTGACAGCACAAAAGTTTTCTTGATCTTGTTTCTTTTTCAATCACTATCGGAATATGTTTGTTTCACGACATGTTGGTTCGTATGCCAGCAATGGATACCGCGCCTTCATCTATCGAGGCAGGTTCCGCGCCGGCTTGCGATCTGGCGCCGTTTCTTTGTTAATATCCGTGGACATTGAACGGAGTTTCTCGACAATATTCTTGGATTCTCCACAAAGCATGGCAATATCGGTTTCTTCGTCGACACCGGGGAGATACAGCCAGGCTCCAATTTGTCGCGCCCAGATTTCCTCCTCAGGGTTGTCTTCACTGCCGCAAATCATGACAAGCGCGTTTTTCTCCGAGACCAGCCGCTCGGCAATCTCCCGGAATTGATTGTCCGGTACCGTGCCGTTCTGCGCGACATCAATAACTGCCATCTGAATCTGCTGGCAGATGGCCTCCCGCGCAGCTGTTTTCGCATCGTGGCAGATGACCGGTTCCCATCCCTGTTCCGTGGCGGCTCGACTGAACATGGACACATGTGGCGCGTTATTGGACGCAATGAGGCATCGATAGCTGGCCGTTTGGCTGGATCCTGTCGGGGCCGGCCGGATGGGTTGCCTGCTAACCTCCACGCGATTCGTACGCTGATATAATTGAACCTGACTCATCGACCCACCTAATTTCAAAAGTAAGTACTAAAAACGTGAACTCTTGGGGACTGCTCACACTATTTGCGACGCTCTTGTATCCTGTGCTCTTTTACTACATGGATGGATGATCCCATGCCGAGCGATACCGTCGCGTGGCAACCGATTGTTCACCGAAGTCAATTCAAGTTGCCTTTTCACGATTCACTTTCACCACTACCCTTAAGCCACGCGGTACTACTTTCCGTCTCATACACAATGCACATCTGCATTCGGCCCATATCTTGCTTGTGGCACCCTCTGCATGAGAACTTCCTGTCGCGGCATATCGATTGGCGGGAACCGAATGGGTGCTTTGATATCCAATCGGATCGCCATTCCTGCGCACGCAAGATACGAGATTTACCACGTGATCTTGCGCCGGCGCCGGCGGTGGATGCCATTGAATGATTGCGGCGTCTTTCCCCTTTGTCGCCGATGGGATGGCCGACGTTGTTGCGGGGTTCGGATCCGTTCTGTGCGTCCGAATTCGGAACCACGGTAATCGGCGTCATCGACCTCGTACAATTGCTCGTGACTCATGACACATCTCCCTTTCCAGGAACTAAAATGGATGGTGCGTCCGCGTTGGCGGACACTCGAACTGCCACAGCCGAGTCATCCTGATTGGATTCCTTCGGCTCCCGTGTTTGACGCGAGGGAGAATCGCATTCGGCGCGCCAAAGAGATCGCTTTTTTTGAACTTTTTCCTATGTCATGCCGCAGCCATCACTTAGGCACACCCGCCCAAGAGAGCCCCACCGAATCCGGGATCCATGGCTTTCCCTATCCAGGTGAACCCCTTTTGGAGTGCCAATCGCAACTGCTTGTGAAATAAGAATATATGGCATATTTCACTAGGCCAGTGATGGGTCACACGTCTGGGGAGAGCCCGCGGAT
>JAFGFZ010000312.1 GCA_016930815.1 Pirellulales bacterium
CCCGGGAACTGTGTCATGATCGAAATCCAAAGCGAACGAGGCACAACCCTCTTCACCGGCTTCGGTCAGCGGGGCCTTAGGGCGGAGAAAGTCGCAATGGGAGTGGCTCGACAAGCGCGCCGGTACCTGGACGCAGATGTCCTCGTCGATGAGCATTTGGCTGATCAACTGATGTTACCGCTAGGCCTGGCCGCGCATTCGGGAGGTCGAGGTGGCACGTTTCGGACTCTGTCGCTTTCTGCGCATGCGAAGACCCACATTGAAGTTCTGCGCAAGTTCCTGGATCTGGAAATTGCCGTTCAACCGCGTGGGGCAAATGAAGTGGTCGTGCAGATTCGCAGATCGCGGTGAATCGGAGATCATTCAAAATTACCACATGATATTGAATAGTCCTCGTAGAAAAGAAATGTCACTTCAACTACTCTTCATTCACCATCGCATGATATCGACGGTGAATCCCAGGTGATATGTTAGCCTTGTTTGGGCTCCGCTTTCACATAAATCTGCTTTGGTGGTTCGTCAAAGTACTTAAGAAGGGCTGGGCAAAGCCAGCCCTCCATCGGTGGATCTTCAAGTTTGTACCAGTTCCCCTCGCATTCCTCGCGGACCCAGTCTATTTTGACCTGGGCACCAGGAAAAGGTCCTGGTGCGAAGTAGAGAAGGAAGCCATGCTCCGCGTTGGGAATTCCCGAGGTGAGCCAGTCCAGTATCCTGTCGGCACCAAAAACGAAGGGTTCACGAATAAGCCCAACATCTGGATCATCGAACACCCATGCACTTTCGTATTTGTATGGGACGATCAATCTGAGAAAATTTGTCATTGTTATGCTCCAAGGTTGAATGGTATTAATAATATGGTGGATTACAATGTATTTATTATATGAATTTGGAAGAACATCTACAGCTGGAACAGTAGCATGTTGTCAGCCGATCACAGGAGATGATGATCATCAAACCGTTGTTAATACTTGATTTGGATGAGACACTCGTCTTTTCGGACGAGGCTCCGCTCGACAGACCTTGTGATTTTCAGGTTGGCCCGTTCTTTGTTTACAAACGGCCCCACCTTGACGAGTTTCTCACAGCGGTCGCCTCCGAATATCAGTTGGCTGTCTGGTCATCCGCTACATCGGATTATGTCACAGCAGTCGTCGACAAGCTGTTGCCATCGAATGTTGAACTTGAATTTGTTTGGGCCAGAAAAAGGTGTGTCAGGCGGATGGACTTTGATCGCCAAGAACAGGTATGGCTGAAGGATCTCCGCAAGGTGAAAAAGCAGGGTTACGATCTGGAACGGACCCTCATTGTCGATGATGAGCCTTTGAAGCTTGTGAGAAACTATGGCAATGCGATCTATATCAAGCCTTTTGTTGGCGATCCATTGGACGCCGAGCTACCTCTGCTTTTAAACTACCTCCATTGGCTCCAGAACCAACCTCATTTTCGAAAGATTGAGAAGCGTGGTTGGCGGCGAGTTAAATCAATGTGATACCATGTGTTTTCATATTTTCCTACAAGACTTGATTGAAACGGGGAATGTCCAAGTTCCTAAAATTGCACCCATCGGGCAGGAAGAACTTTCTCAGGCGAAGGAACGATTGGAGGCGTTTGAGTTAGTCTATCGTCGCCAGTTGGCTGGGATTCCGCCGGTATTGGTATGGGAGCCTGCCCTTTGGGCTGCCATGATATTTTACCGATCATGCCAGTTCCTAGTTTACCGCGGATATAATATCAGCGATCTTAGCGAGGTTTTCTCGGAACCGTGCCCCGACACTTCGAGTCCTTCCGCACATTATTCAGTCGATTTGACATTTCGCATGCTACCAGATTTAGCAAGGCTGGCTTGTGCAACTTCGAAAGAAGATCCGCTGGTTCTCCATTTGAATCAATTGGCTACAAAATGGCCGCTGTCGTCCGTGGGTATGGTAGATGCAGTGATCAGCTTAGAGAGCACTCATGTTACACCTATTATCCAAAACCGAAGTCTCTTAATACTTTATATTGATCGGATCATTGCGCGAGGCGATACTTCACGATTGGCGGATCTCCGGATTAGCGATGCTGTGAAATGCGCATTAGGGCTTTTTTCCGAGTTATCACCGAAAATCGCATCAGCTCTTGATATGAAGGCTATGAAGGAAATCACGGCATGAAGGATGAATCTCAACAAACCATACACGATCTGGCCGAACGGTTAAACCGTGATGTTCTGGAACCGATGAAGCGGGCATTTGTTGCCAAAGATGAGATCATCGACCTGCTTGGTGTATCGCTAGTCGCCGGAGAAAACCTATTTATCCTCGGTCCGCCCGGTACGGCTAAGAGTGCCCTTGTTCATCACATGGCTTCGCGATTAGAAGGGCGGGTCTTCAGCTACTTGCTCACTCGGTTTACTGAACCAAATGAGATTTTTGGTCCGTTCGATATTCGTAAGCTTCGAGAAGGTGAGCTTGTGACCAACACCGAGGGGATGCTACCTGAGGCTTCTTTTGTTTTCCTTGACGAACTCCTGAACGCCAATAGCGCCATCCTCAACAGCCTGCTGATGGTTTTGAACGAACGTATCTTCCGCCGTGGGCGGGAAACTCGGCATGTACCGACCTTAATGTTCGTCGGAGCGAGTAATCATCTTCCCGAGGATGAGGCGCTCGGTGCTCTGTTTGATCGATTTCTGCTCCGTGTCCGTTGCGAGAATGTTCCAACTGAACAACTTCAAGAAGTAGCCGACGCTGGGTGGAAGCTCGATTTGGATGGCAACCAACCCAAGGCCACTTTCCCAATGGACGACATCATGCGAATGCAGCGTCTGCTCGGAGAAGTTCATCTGGCGGAAGTCCGGCCGATCTATATCGAACTGGTCCATCGGCTGCGGCATGCCGGAATTGATATCTCGGACCGCCGAGTAGTCAAGCTGCAACGCTTGATTGCCGCCAGTGCCTTGGTCTGCGGACGGTTTCTTTCGCTCCCAAGCGACCTTTGGATCCTTCGTTACATATGGGACAACGAAGATCAACCCGAAGTGCTCGCTTCGATTGTCGAAGATGCAATCAATAAAACGAGATCAGAGAATGAACAAGCGGCACACCCGCGATCGAGAAATATCAATCTGCCCGATCCAGAAAACCTCGCGCGCGATCTGGCTCGTATCGAGGACAGGCTTGCTGAACCGGACCTTTCGGAAACTGAGAGAACCTATCTTCATGATCGATTGGGTCTGTTGGCAGGTCGTTGCCAATGGGTTCCTGATAATCAGCAGCGTGCTCATCTTGAAAAACAGATTGAATCCTTGTGGCCAAAAGCAAAACCATCATAACGATTGCATGGGCTGTCCATTTTCCGCATTTGGAACTACCCCAAATCGGTCGCCTTTGGAATATACCGGATGTTGAGGTATGTCAGCATACCGATGGAATCTGGTTGCGCGGACATCATGCCAATGATCCGATCCAAGACATATTGCGCGGATTCCTGAGCGGCCAACGGTTTCATGTCCTTGCGGATGGGCAGATCCAATCGCCAAAATCGCGATTACCTAAAGGATATCTCCCGCCAGGGCCTTGGCAACCGCTGCGCGAATGGATGGCTATTACATTACCCATGGCAGCATTGCCAGGCCGAACCAACTCCCGTGTCCATTTATCACTCGTACCATGTGAATCCATGAGTGATCCTACGGTACTCATGACGCAGATCGAACCTTGGTTCCGCTATGGAACCGAAGCCCCTCAAGTGCGGCTTGAACCACTGCGTTTTGCCATGAATGCGCATGGTGATATATTAATCCAAGGGCATCCTCTCCCCAGTATGGAGGGTCGGCGGTTCGTTGTCACTGAGCAGATAGCCGTTCCCGCTGGTTGGACTTGGTATCCGGCAGTGGATGGATCAATTTAAGGAATACTGTTCGGCTTGGAGCCCCGTGATCTGGCCGTTTTGGATGCCGACGGATGGTGGTTTCCTATCCGGGATCATTGGTTTGTTCGGGCGACTCGTCAGGCAATCCGAGCGTCCATGGATATCATGAGGGCATGAGTTACGAACAAAAACAATATGTTGCAGCTCGGTGCTACTTGGCGCCTCCAGCGGCTGACTGGTTCTGGAAATGGGGCGATTCAGGAAAGGTTCTGCTCTGGAAAGATGGTCAGACGATCGCCTTTCGAGAAGAATTAATCGCAGTGCTCTAGCGTCACGTTCCACGCGGATTACCCCCACTTGACTGCGTCGTATTATTGTTGGCGGCAACGCGGGAGAGTTGGCCTCAAGCCAAAAACCAGGTGGCATCATGGAACCTCTTCCATGGTGCAACCCTTGGAAGGGAACATAGTATTTTACACCTACTTGATCAGGTACATGCTCTCCCTAAAACGTGTCGTAAGGCCATCGAGGCGAAAGTGGAACTGACCGATCTGGTTTTTGAGAGGTTTGGGGAACGATTGACGCAAACCAATAGTAGGGCTGTTCTCCAAATACTCACTGCAGGGCCAACGACTGATTTGATTAAACCAAGATCGACGGGTGCCCGGATCGAAAATGTCAAAAGATCAGTAGCGGATGCATTTTTACGAGGTCTGGCAAAGGTCGATGCCGAGCGACTTTTGCTCCGTTTTAAAGTTGGTCTTGACGTACTTCCTGGCCCTGCGCCAGACGACTTGATGCCGCCGGCACGTGCTCGGGCGCTGATAACGAGTTTACTAGATGACGAAGAACTAGGCGGACTAGCGCGTGCTGCGCGCCGATTGATAGGAGCTGTCCATCTTCCTCACCACGTTTCAGAACAGCAAGATTTGCCACTTGGTGGCGTGTCCGATCTTGCCAACCGGGGTGATCTAGACCGCTTATTGCTTAGCGAACTTGCGCACGATGACCTGACACTAGCCGTCCGTGTGGCGATCAAAGAAGCTCTCTACTTGCGCCGAGAATCTCCCCCGAGAATACCACCAAGTGGCCGTGCTCTGTTAATCGATACGTGCCCACTGCAACCAACGACCCGCGTCCACGAGGTATGTTGGTCACCACGAACGGCAAGGATTCTCCCAAAGCATCTCCTAGATGCCATCCGTATGGCCAGTGTGGCAGCAGGCTCTATCTTCCGGTCGACGCCATGGTTGAGCCAGAACTCACAGAATCCCAGATGGAAGAGCTACTTGAGGGAACGGACGTCATATACATGTGGCATCCGGCAACGGGCTTGGTAGGCTTTGAACCCACCGATGCGTTACGGCTCAGCGATCTATTGGAACTTCCTCCTGAACGTCATGAATCTTGCGATGCAGCTGAACCGGGAATACATTTCCCAAACTGTTTGATGTCGGTCACCCCGAAACAGCAAGTATCCATTGAACAATTCTTGAAAGAGGCAGGTGATGATATCGGTTTGGAGTCATCGCATCTTGATGGACTCCCGTCTTCTGCCCATCCACCAAGCCGTTCTCTTAATCAACGAATGAAACGAATTTCCCTTGCCGCGGCTGCAAGAATACTATCCTGGTTCCATCGCGGGAAGGAGGATCCAGCGATCAGGCCTTTCCAAAGTGATCCAACCTCGAAACATGGTCTGGTATCATGGATTTTTCGTCGTCTCAAAGCAATCGATTGGGCAAATCTGCAAGAAAAGCGAAACCGAGCGATAGACAAGCTTCTTCAGATGCTAGAGCAAAATCCAGATACTGGACTTCGCTTCGCATTGCCTATATTAGACCATAAGAGCCATCGGGGCCAAACACCTCCAATGGTCCAGCTAGGAGAACAAAAGGTTGATTTCAGTATCCATTCTCTTGCGTCTGGTGGTCCAGTGGACATTTGGGACATCCATTTCAGCGCAAAACAGCGATTAATCGAATTATATCGGCAATTAGCGAACCGAGAGATTCATCTGGGCCGGTATCGTCGGGCGGCATTTATCTTAGGGAATCTATTAGGGGATCTTTGTGGCGCGGTATCGGTCTTAAAAGCGGGAGGATATTGGCGCGAATCGGCTCAGATCTGTCGCGATCTGCTCAATGCCCCTCTGCTCGCGGCTAATTGTCTTACCGAAGGAGGTCTCTGGTCCGAGGCAGCTCCCCTCTATGAAGAATTAGGTATGTACGAAAAGGCAGGTGATTTGTACGCCAAGTCGGAACAGCAAGAGCTAGCCCAAAAAGCGTATAGACGGGCCGTCGAACAATGTCTTACTCATAGTGACTTCTTGTCTGCCGCTCGTATCCATTGGGAAAAACTCCACCTTCCTCGTGAAGCAATAACGATTCTGGACCAGGGTTGGTCTTCATCATCTCAAGCCCGGCAATGCCTTGAGGAAATTTTTCGCTTGCTTGGGCAGCTCGGTGAACATGCGTTGGTTTCCAAGAGGATTGCCGAGCTTTTTGATCGGTATCAGAGTGATGCTCAAGGAGTCGTCACGGTAGCAGTCCTAGCCCAAGTGGCTTGCAGCTACCCTGATCATACTATCCGGACGTCGGCCAAAGACGCAGTACGAGTTCTGTAAGGAAAAAGCCTCCCCGAAGTTGATTCCAAGAGTGCGCAATCGCTCCTGGAATCTGTCAAACAGATTGAACTTGCTGATCGGTTGCTCGCCCGTGATTGCGATCGCTATCGTCTTCGACATTTCCATGCTGAATTGGCACGACATCCCCAAAGATGGCCCGTGGGCATGTTGACAAAGCTGCTCGATATCACCCTTGATCCTAGTGTGGCCTGGCGATCGGCGATTTCATATGGCGATGGCTACTACGCTGCGGGATACAGGGATCCATTAGACGTCGTCGTGGTACGAGGCAACTGGTCTGGAGATAAACAATATTGTGATTTGGGTCGGCTACGCTCCGACCAGCGCATCGTGTCGCGTAGGATAACAGAGCCCCTCATCATTGCATTAGCCGGTGAGCATTCTGATCAGCTCTGGGTGCACGTTCCACACTGCTGGCCATTCAATCCGAACCAATTGGTTGCAACGGATGCATTCCCATCGGTTCGTATCGGCGCGCCATCTTGGCTACAGCAGTCAACGCTAGCTTTCGAGAGATCGGAATCGGTCTACGTCTGGTCCGCTCATGAGACCGATGAGGGATTGGTCATATCGACGTATACTGGTGAGATACTGACTCGATCAAGATCACTACCCCCATCAGTTTTCAGATTTGAGGAATATGATATCCCTTCCTTGACTCCGCAGCAATTCTGTGTTCGAAGTGGTTGTGTCTTCATTGGGAATGAAGACCGTCTTATTATATTGCAGAACGATGATAAACCTGAAATCATTAAAATAAGGGGGCGGATTCGTTCGATCATTTCATTAGGATCCAATTCATCCGATCCCATTGCTGTTGCGACAATGCAAGGGGTTGATGTCGTTTGGAAGCCAAACTTCTCTCCGCACGTTGAATCCGTTGTCTCGAATTTTGCTGAACCAAAGCTTGGTGTAACTGCCAACCAACGGCTCCTTGTTGCAAACCAGCAGCAGATCGATCTTTTTCAAGTCAACCGAGAAGGAACGCACATCATATGGCAAGCTACATATAGTCTACCTAAAACACCTCCCCTTGCTATTCTTACTGTGAATAATTGGGATCAGATTGCCATGCTGTTCTACGGAGGAACACTTCACCACTATCAGCTCCCGATGAATTCGGTCGCCTATGCCATGGCAGACGAATAGAGTAACTTGCTTTATCATTCTGTGTTTTGAAAAGAGCATTTCGCGATAGTATTCCATTTCCCGGCTGTTATGGAGATTCCATACAGTAGTCAGCTATCCTCATGGGATTTGAATGCCCAAGCAAGTGCCA
>JAFGFZ010000313.1 GCA_016930815.1 Pirellulales bacterium
CCGGGATCGTCATCATGACCAATGCCCTCCGTGGAGAGGAACTATGGAGACACGTAATCGCCAAGGTGAGCCAATAGAAAGCCAGGTTGGAGTTTTTAATGAAGATTGCGTAACGAAAGAACCCGCATTGCAAGATTGGACTTGGGAATTGCTGGGCTCCCGCCTACTCGCCCTGGTTCATTCGTGGCGCAAAGATCAATAGAACGTCAGATGCGCGTACCGGGCGTGGATATTGGGAGGTCCGTCATGAATTATTTCGTTCGATTCGTGGCATGGTTCGTATGCCTGTTTGGAACAATGGCCGGTACAAGAGCCGCGGAGGACGTTGATATCCTGGCCGAGACAGGTATTCGAGGCGGATTCATTGTCCACATCGGGTGCGGGAATGGTCATCTTACGTCCCAGTTGTGTCCCAATGGCAGCTATGTTGTTCACGGGCTCGATGCGGATCCCGCCAACATTCAGTTGGCTCGTCAATATATCCGTTCCCTCGGACTGTACGGTAGGGTATCAGTAGAACAGTGGGCGGGTGGCCGATTACCGTACACGGATCAACTGGTTAACCTGGTGATAGCCGAACAATTTGACCAGGTTCCAATGTCCGAGATCATGCGAGTCTTGGCGCCGCGCGGTGTTGCTTGCATTCTCCAGGATGGAAAATGGACCAAAACGGTTAAGCCATGGCCGGATACGATCGACGAATGGACCCATTTCTTGCACGATGCCAGCGGAAACGCCGTGGCAAACGATTCAATTGTTGGCCCACCGCGTTGCCTGCGGTGGATTGCGCCGCCCTTATGGCTCCGCAGCCATGAGACGCCATCGGGGATCCAATCGCAAATCGCGGCGGGTGGCCGGTTGTTTTATATCTTTGATGAAGGCTTGATCGGGATTGTTGACAAGCGATTCCCTGAGCGATGGTCGATCATCTGCCGTGATGCATTCAATGGCAAAGAACTATGGCGGCGGTCTCTTCCACATTGGGGTTGGCAAGAGTGGGGGCGGCGGAAAGTTGAGGGAAACGACTTGACCGAAATGCGTGGACTGCGGCTCCTCGTACCCGTTGAAAATCAACGGCGGCTGGTCGCTGATCGAGACCGGCTCTATGTTACCATGGGGTATAATGCACCACTCTCCATTCTGGACGCGGCTACTGGTGAAACCATCACGACCGTTCAAGAAACCGCGCCAACGACGGAAATCTTGCTCAGTGAGGGGATTGTGGTGGCCCATGTTCCAAGCTTCCCGATGCCCGCTGGGACCGGGTTCAAACGGAATCCAGCTGAACCGCAATCCGATCTGGTTGCCCTGGACGCCGCTTCAGGGTGTGTCTTGTGGCGTAAAAAAACGGGCGGTTTTATCAAGAATCTGTTCTTGGTCATTGATCAGGGACATATTTTCTATCAGGCAGGGAAGCAACTCGCTTGCCGTGACCTGAAAACGGGTGCGATACGGTGGGAGACGATGCCGAAGATCCAAAAGGGTTGTTCCCTGGTCGCCCAGCAGGGTGTGGTTCTGATCCTTGGTGACGTGCAGATCGATTCCTATGACGCGACGACTGGCGAGCTGTTGTGGAATAAGAAAATCCCAAAACGGAGTGGGGCGGAGGTCGATGATCTGTTTGTCGTGAATGACTTGGTTTGGCCTGGTATGATTTCCGTTGACGAAGATCTTCAACCGGTCGGTAAGAGCGAACGGGCGATGGCGATTGGATTCGATCTCCGTACCGGGGCGATTAAGAAGCAAATCGTCGTCGACAACTTCCGATCCCCGGAACACCATCATCGCTGTTACCGGAACAAGGCGACCTGCCGGTACATCATCAGCGGCATGGAAGGCGCGGAGTTTATGGACTTGGTGGGCGACAACCATTCACAGAATAACTGGCTCCGCGGTTCATGCCGGCATGGCATCATGCCCTGCCATGGTCTCCTCTATGTGCCCCCGGACCAATGTTTTTGCCAACCAGGCGCAAAATTATTGGGATACTCGGCCGTCGCACCGGCATCATCCCCAAGAGAGGCGGTCCCTGATAATCAACGCCTGCATCGGGGGCCCCACTATGGAATCTCTGCCGCGGTTGATTCCCAGATCTCAGATGACGCGTGGCCAACGTACAGGCACGATGCGGCCCGGAGTGGGAGCACGGAGGCATCCATCGCCGGCGATCTGGCACCCGCATGGGAAGTGTCGATCGACGGCAGGCCGACCGCGCCGGTGATAGCCAATGGGAAGCTCATCGTTGCTGGCATGGATACCCATACCATCCACGCGCTCGATGCCGCCTCGGGCGCCACGCTCTGGCAGTATACGGCGGGTGGCCGCATTGATTCACCACCGACGTTGTTCAAGGGTTTCGTTCTGTTCGGTTCGAAGGATGGATGGATTTATTGCCTGCGCGATTCGGATGGCGGCCTGGTATGGCGGTTCCTGGCTGCACCTATGGACCAACGGATTGTCGCCTTCGATCAGATTGAGTCGGTCTGGCCCGTGCATGGCAGTGTCCTGATACGCCATGGGATCGCTTACTTCACGGCCGGCCGATCGACCTATCTGGATGGTGGTATTACAGTCTACGGTCTCGATCCATGCACGGGTGAGATTCGACATCGCGGTCATATGGAAGGGCCCCATCCGGATCTGCGACGACCGCGTGATGTTGCATTCTATGTCCCAGGCGCCAATTCGGACGTCCTGGTCAGTGAAGGGGACCATATCTACATGCGACAGAAGAAACTAACCCCTCAATTAGAAGAGGTCGGCACCAATGTCCTCTCGAGTAAAGGTGAAGCGGATATCGGTCTGCATGTCTTTTCGACCTCCGGACTCCTCGACCATTCCTGGTACAATCGGACGTTTTGGATGTATTCCAAGCGGTGGCCCGGATTTCAACTGGCCAATCAATCACCAAAGAGCGGCCAGTTACTTGTCACGGACGCCACGACCACCTACGCTGTGAAAGTATTTTATCGTCGAAATGTGCACAGCCCGATGTTCTTCCCTGGCAAGGAAGGATATCTCTTATTTGCCGACAGGAACACAAACGAACCGCAGATAGTCGGTGAGTCGGGTGCCCGGCGGCCGGTCCCGTGGCTACCCCAGTCTGATTATTCGCGAGCCCAGGGCAATGAAATACGTCTTTTGGGCAGTCCCGCATTTGGGCTCGATAAGATGATCGGCTACACCCGCGCCGAACCGCCCCTTTGGTCATGCTGGATTCCGGTACGAGTGCAGGCCATGGTCAAGACCAGCAACCTGCTCTTCGTTGCCGGTCCGCCGGACATTTTCGATCCGCAAGATCCATTTGCCGCCTTTGAGGACCGAAAGGGTGGCCGGCTTATAGTAATATCACCCCAAGATGGCAACATCATAACCGAAAAGGAACTTGCCTCACCACCGATCTTCGACGGCTTGATCGCCGCCGATGGCCGGCTCTACATGGCCACATGCAACGGAAAGATTCTCTGCTTCAAAGAGCGTGTTGAAACTGGCTCATAACACCACGAATGTAAAATTCTGCTTCGACTGTCATTGAGAGGAAATTATGTACGATCATCAATGCTTGCGGGCCGTCGTCTGCACGGCGATTGCCTTATGGATTCGACCCGCCGTCGCGATCAACGCGGAACACATTCTTCAAGCGACGAGTTTACAGGGCGGGCTCATTGTCCACATCGGGTGCGGGGATGGCACGTTGACCACGGCCCTGCGGGCGCAGGATGGTTTGATCGTGCACGGAATCGATACCGAATGGGCGGACGTGGAGAAAGCTCGCCGGCATATCCAATCACTCGGATTGTACGGAAGCGTTTCTGCCGACCATTTCGATGGGAAGTGCTTGCCGTATACCGATAATCTGGTCAATCTCATTGTGGCCGAGGACCTCGGCGAAGTCCCGATGGACGAAGTGATGCGGGTTCTGTGTCCGGACGGCATTGCCTGCGTGCGAGAAAAAGATACGTGGAAGAAGACGGTCAAGCCACGTCCAGACACGATCGATGAATGGACCCATTATTTCCATGGCCCGGACGGCAATCCGGTCGCGAAGGATACCCAGGTCGGTCCACCCCGTTGTTTGCAGTGGGTGGGTAGCCCGCGTTGGTCGCGCCACCATGACCACATGGCCAGCATGACGGCCCTCGTCGCCGCTGGCGGCCGCCTGTTTTATATCCTCGATGAAGGACCAACCGCGTCGATCCAGTTGCCGTCCCAATGGCGGCTGATTGCCCGCGATGCTTTCAATGGAACGGTCCTCTGGAAACGGCCGATCGATTCCTGGAATACCCATCAATATCCCCTCAAAAGCGGACCCGCCCATCTCCTCCGACGGCTCGTTGCTGTCGGCAATCGCGTCTACTGTACGTTGGGTCTGGATGCCCCCGTCTCCATCCTCGATGCCGCGACCGGCCAGGTTCTGGGGACCTGCGAGGGAAGTGACCATACACGCGAAATTGTCGTTTCCGAAGATGTTGCATTTCTGGTCGCCGATTCGAATCCCTCCAAACTTCCCGAATGGCGTCGCGAATCGTCGTTTGTGTGGGACAACACGCAGCGCGCGAATACCGGATGGGGTTGGATTGGCGATCCGCGCCGGGTGCTTGCCTGCGATACAAAGACCGGCCAACTCCTCTGGGAAGTGGAGGCACCGGTCGCGCCCTGCTCCCTGGCTGTTGATGGAAAGCGTGTCATCTTCCAAGACGGCAAGCAACTGATCTGCCTCGACCGCACCACTGGGCAAATCCTTTGGGAAAGTGAGGCGGCACCGACCCGTTTGCCGGTCGTGAGCAGTACGGGGCCAAGAATTTTGATCTATCAGGATGTTGTCTTGTTCGCTGGGAATGATGGAAAGATGTCCGGATGGTCGGCCATCGATGGAAAAAAGATTTGGGAACAGAAACACAAGCCGAGTGGCCATCAGTCGCTTAAGGATCTGTTCATTGTCGATGGACTCGTCTGGACTGGAGCGATTGCCGCAGCCGGCGACGACGGTTCCTTCACGGGGTATGATCCTTTTACCGGTGAAGTGAAAAAGCAATTCGAAGCTGACGTGCACCTGCACTGGTTCCACCACCGGTGTTACCCCGCGAAGGCCGCGGGGAAGTATCTGCTCACCGCGCGCAACGGCACGGAATTTGTCGATATCCGCACCGGACATTGGGAGGCCCACCATTGGGTCCGCGGGGGATGTATCTATGGGGTTCTGCCCTGCAATGGGATGATGTACGCGCCGATGCATTCCTGCGGTTGCCAGTTGGAGGCGAAACTTACCGGTTTCAATGCACTCGCGCCGGAACTTGCCACGAGGAATACTGAAATCGAGCGGCATCGATCCCAACTAGACCGATTGGAAAAGGGACCGGCCTTCGGTCTGGCCATGGAAGAAAATGGGCCGGATAAAAATCGGTTGCCTGAAGTTCCTGATCCGGGCGATTGGCCGATGTACCGTCATGACAGTGGCCGGAGCGGCACCACGGCAAGTCCGATCCCGGTTGCACTTGGACCGAAGTGGTCCATCCAGCTCGGCGGGCGGTTGACGCCGCCGGTCATCGCGGCCGGCATCCTGTTGACCGCGTCGATTGATGGGCACACGCTGTATGCCCTCGATGCCGAGACGGGAGAGAGGCGTTGGGCCTACACCGCCGGTGGGCGGATCGATTCCGCGCCCACGTGCTTTCAGGGCCTGGTTCTATTCGGCTCGGCCGATGGGTATCTCTACGCGCTACGAGCCGCGGACGGCCAATGCGCCTGGCGGTTCCGCGGCGCGCCGAGCGACCGCCGATTGATGGCGTGGGAACAAATCGAATCCACCTGGCCCGTGCATGGAAGTGTGCTTATCCACGATGGTGTGCTGTATTGCACGGCAGGGCGGAACATGTACCTGGATGGGGGTATTCACTTCTTGCGACTCGATCCGATGACCGGGAAGCTGCTCGGAGAAACGGTCATGAACGATATCGATCCGGAGACCGGCCAGGATATGCAGCTGGCCCATTTGAAGAAAACGCAAGACAATAATATGCCGGTTGCCCTGTCCGATATTCTGTCCTGCGACGGCCGGCATATCTGGATGCGGTCCCAGAAATTCGACCTGGATGGGAACCGCCTTGAAATCGGCCTGAAGAATGTCCGCGAGCAACCCGCCCAGGACTGCCATTTATTCTGTCAAATTGGATTCCTGGACGACTCCAGTTTTTTCCGTGGGTATTGGACTTACGGCCGTCGCGTATCCGGCGGTTATGGAGGCTGGTTCCAAGCGGGGCGGCTTGTTCCGTCCGGCCGGATCCTCTGTTATGACAACGACTATGTCTACGGATTTGGCCGGAAGCTGCAATACATGGTCAATGCATCGGTCCTGGAATATCAGCTGTTTGCCGCGGATAAAGTGGTCACCGCGGAAGCGATGGAGGCATTGCAAAGGGCGAGCAATCGCATCAATGCCCGGTCTACGAAAAAAAGGGCCAATGCCAGCGATTGGCGGCTACGGTCCTTTTTCCCCGTGGAGGACCTGACGGCAACCCGTTTCGAATGGACAATCGATCAGCCGGCCGTCCTGGCCCGTGCCATGTGTCTTGCCGGAGATACGCTCTTCGTCGCCGGCCCCCACGATGTCGTCGACGAACGGCAGGTTTTCCACATGCCCGACGATCCCGAAATGTTGGCAAAGATGCAGTACCAGGCTGAGTCGTTGGCTGGTCAACATGGCGGTCAACTGTGGGCTGTGGCGAAAAGTGACGGCAAGGTCTTGGCCCGGTATGTGCTCGATACGGTCCCCGTCTTCGATGGGATGGCGGCTGCTCGGAAATGCCTCTATATGACCACGCTTGACGGCCGTGTGCTCTGCCTGGCGGACCAGACCGCATCCGAATTGCCGCGTGTTACCGATCAACCGCTGCGCGTCCGCTGGGATGAGCCCGAAGATCCTGCATATCTCGCACCATCTAAAAAGCGGCAGACTACTGAGTACAAATGACACACGGCAGTTGGGTATTACTGGAAAAAGGGGTCAGGAGTGAATGGCACGTACTTTAGCGGAAGTCGTTATGAGGAAATGATATAGCAAAAGAGCGGCACTCCTGCCATTCTTAG
>JAFGFZ010000314.1 GCA_016930815.1 Pirellulales bacterium
CGCAGCGTTCCCTGATGACTGAACCAGATAGGGATCAACGAATCTCCGGCCACTCCGCTGACCGGATTGAGGAATCGGGTCACTAGCGGCGTTTCGGCGCTGACGCCCATGTTGGCCAGTAATCGCGCGATCAAGAACGACGTGCGTCGATAGGTCCGCCTGAGGTTCTGCTGTTCCAATGGCCAGATGAAAAACCAAGGTTCGGTGCCGGCTTCAAAGCTTGAATTGCTAAACAAGTTCCGGCCATTTGGATCACTGTCGCTCAAGCCACCGGACATTCCAGAGATATAGTCACCTTCGTATAGACGGAATAAATCAACTCGAAACCGACTTCCCTCCTGGTCGCAGTGCAAGTAGGCTTGCCAACCTTCGGGGAAGGGATTCCGCACCGTGAACGTGGCGTGCAGTTCCATCCATTGTTCTGGACCGACCTCCATGTCCTTGGTGCGTGCCACCCTATCCCATGGGCTCCCCGCGCGTTCCACTTCGAGACGGACACGAACCGGCGCGTCCAAGCTCTTGACGAAGACGGCCAAGGTGTACTTTTTGCCAACCTGCCCGGCCGTCACTTTCTGACCAAATTGGGCCCACGGTGCCGTGCCCATGGTCAGCAAGGCGCTCTGCTTTCCGTGCACGGCGTCTTCTCCCGCGTTGACATCAGCGATTCCGTTGGACGTGGTTCTTGCCACAGCGAATGAAGGTGCGGCGCCTTGCGCCCTGCTAACGTTCCAGGGGACAAGTTGACAGAAGACAACGTTTGCGTCCTCTTTCTGAGCCAAGACGCCGTTGCCGACAATTCGGGCGCCGTCCACGACGAGCGGCAGTTCACGCGGGGCGTGGTTGTGGACATCGGCGGGCCCCACTCCGGCCAACAAAGAATCCACGGCAGGAGGCTCGAAATAAGCGGCGATGTGTTCCCGCTTCGTTGTGCGCTGCGGCGACGTGAGAAATTGGTTGGCCTCTTCCGCATCGAGTCCGAGCAACAGCAGGTGTCCGCTAGCCTTTAGCCACGAGTCCACGGCCTGTCGATGATGGGCCAGCAGCTGCCCTCCGCCCGGAGCAACCACTAGCACTTGATTGCCAGACAGAGCTCCACCCTCATAAGTGTCGACTCGCAGGCCTAATGACTCCAGGAAACGCCTGCCGCGCGGATCGCCCGCGTAGAGCATCTGACGACGCGCGGTAGGTTTCCAGGACGCCACGTAGCCGAGCAGATTCCGTACTAAGCGATTTGCAGCGGGATCGTCTTTGGTCCGTCCGGTTACGTCCAGCTGGCAGAAGACAATCATCCCACGACCTTCGCGGTATTCCAACATCGGACTGAACTGGAGGCTAAAACCGCCATCGAGGATCGGCAGGAAGTCACCACGCGCGGGCTTCTCGATCAATACGGAGGCAACATTGCCGCGGTTGCCACAACGCCATAGCCGCGGCACTTCAAGGCCGCACCAGTGCACAACCGGCGCGCCGTTATATCGGTCGCTCAACTTGTAATCCAAGCGTGGTGCCAGGAGGGTTGCCTCGCCACGCCAGTCCTGCATGTGCTCGGCATTGAGTCCAGCGAGGACTGGATGGTTGGCGATGCGTGGGAAGACGTTTCGCAGACCGTATTCCTGCACACGGAAACCCAAACGCTGCTCCAATGCTTTCGACGTCTGCTCGAAGACCAGCACCTTGAGTCCCTTAGGAACATGCCTCGGGTCGGGCGCCGGCCCGTCTGGGGTCAACGCCCCCTTGCCGATAATCAACAGGTCGTACCCGGACAAGTCGGTGCTGGCCTCGCTATTTGAGTATTGCACACCCAGCGAGGTCAACAACTTGCCCGTCTCCCCCAGCGGATCGAACAATGCGATTTTCGCGGGAACTTCGCATGCATCTGGAGGCGGGAAGACGTGGATCGATATTCCATCCTCCTGCGTGGATTCCGCTTCTTCGGTCGCGTTCCGGACGAAGCGAAAATGGGTCGTCATGGTCAACTTGTAGGAGCCGGGCGCAAGATTCTTCGGCAAGAACATGCTCAGCGGAATGCTGGCTAGTTGCCCTGTTGCGACGCGGACTTCCCTCGTACCTTCAATCCGCCGTGGCAGGGCCAGGGACCAAGTGCAGTTGGCCACCACCGGGATGCGAGAATTGTTTATTACAATGATCTGCTTCTCAATCGTTTCACCCGGCAGAAAGTTGTGTTCCCGACTCGTGAACCGCCCTGGTCCGCCGGCGATGTATGCCAGCAACGGCCCATTGTTTCTATACATAGCCTTGGCGGCAGGCGTAGCGATCCAGTCTGTCCGCTCGTAGGCTAGATCCATTCGTTCGTACCGTTGTTCGAGGTAGTCCGGGCTGAAGCCCGGTCGCTGAAGACGCTGCCACTGGGTTGTCAACGCGACACGGCGGTTCCGATCCATGCCGGGGCGCAATTTCCAGAACACATGGTGTTCCCACGGAGAGATCGCCGACACGCCCCAAGTGCGAAAAGCTCGCCAGTTGTCCGTCAAGTACTTGGCCAGCACCGGGTAGCGCTCGTCGAAATCGGTCGAGCCCAGTTGGTGCGGGTAATCCCAGCGGTGCCACAACTTACCTTGGCGGAATTGCTCTGCTTCCCAGCGCAGATTGCGTTTCTCCGCTTCGCTGATTCGAAATGCCACATCGCCAAGAAACTGAGCGTTCCATTCCGCCAGGCAGAAATCCCACGGTACGGCGGCACTACCGAATTCCCGACTGCCTTTATACCACCCGCGATACAGTGCCCAGTCCCAGGTGAACGGTGCTCCGTATTCACACGCGAAGAACGGCTTGACACCCTCCTTTGCCCAGTGCTCAAACCAGTCAGACAGCTCCTGGATTGGGACGAAGTTGGGATAAAAGTTACTCGTATGCATCGAGCTCAGATTTCCCGATGAATGATGATAGACGATGCGGCTGGGATCCAGACGCTTGACGATGGCCTCGGCCCGGACAGCTTGGCGGACATTATTCAAGGACCACTGGCTGCGATGATCGTGGATACCATCGATCAAATCTGGATTCATATCCTCGTTGTAGCCCGTGGCGTTGTGGCTCATGGAGTACATCACCACCGAAGGATGCTGCTGCGCGACGCGCACG
>JAFGFZ010000038.1 GCA_016930815.1 Pirellulales bacterium
CTAGAGCTTGCCGAGTTGAATACCGTATCAACTTATCTTGTAGAAAAAGGAGCAATACTATGAAATCCCTGCGTGCTGTGGTTTTAATTATTCTGACACTGGCAATGGTACTACCGATTACGGGACTGGCCCACGCCCGCCAAAATGTGACCATCCGTTATTCGCTCTGGGATAACAACCAGCTTCCAGCCTATACAGAATGCGCCAACCAATTTATGGAAAGCAACCCAAATATCACTGTCGAGATTGAACAACTCGGTTGGGGTGATTACTGGGCGGCAATTCAAACCGGTTTTGTCACGGGTGATGCACCGGATGTGTTCACAAACCATTTGGCCAAGTATCCTGAGTTTGTCGCGCTTGAACAGCTTGTTGATATTCAGCCTTTGGTGGAACGTGACGGCGTCCCGACCGACATCTACTATCCTGGTCTGGCCGATCTGTGGGTCAAAGATGGCTCCCGCTATGGTCTGCCTAAGGACTGGGATACCGTTGCCGTCGTTTACAATGCCGCCATGCTCGAAGCAGCGGGGATTGATCCCGCCCTCATGGATGAGTGGACCTGGAATTCGGAAGATGGGGGCACGTTTGAGCAGGTTGTTGCCCAATTGACGCTGGATGCCAATGGCAACAATGGTCTCAGCCCGGATTTCGACAAGAATAATGTCGTTCAATATGGCTTCACCGATGACTGGACCACCGCAGCCGGTTACGGACAGACCTCGTACAGCGTGTTCGTCGCTTCGACTGGCTGGAGTTACAATAACGGCCTTTGGGGTAATGAGTACTATTACGACGATCCGCGCTTTACCCAAAGCATTCAATGGATAGCTAATCTGTGGCTGGAGAAGGGCTATGCTATTCCGTTTGAGGACCTGGCAGGATTAGGGTACTTTGGGTTATTCCAGGCGGGCAAAGCGGCGCTCACCACGGATGGTTCATGGATGATCGGTAGCTACCTGGGCAGCGAATTTCCAGTCGGCTTCGGTCGTCTGCCCATCGGCCCTGAAGGACGTAAGAGTATGTTCAACGGGTTAGCCGATTCCATCTGGGTTGGCAGTAAACACCAGGAAGAAGCCTGGCAATGGGTGAAGTTCCTCGGTTCAGCAGATTGCCAGAATATCGTGGGTCAGTCTGGCGCAGTCTTCCCCGCCATCCCCGAAGCTGCCGATCTTTCGCTGAAGGTACGCGAAGATGCGGGTGTTGACGTGAGCGCCTTCACGCTGCAAGCAGCGGAAGAGGGCGGGACCTTCTTGTTCCCCATCACCGATTACGCCGGCGAAATTACCGTCATCATGCAAGAAGCGATGGATCGGATCGCTCTTGGCGACGCTGATGCTGAGACGGCACTCAAAGCGGCTAACGAAGAGGTCAACGCCCTCTTCGAGTAATTTTATCACACTGCTCGGCAAGCTCCATAAGTGGAAAATTGCGCCACCTAAAGATCAGGTGGCGCAATTTTCCACTTGCGCGGAAGGGCCTACCTGATAGACGTATTCGGTTCAAGGCGAAGCTCTTGTTGCGTTCTACTGGATCTCCTAACCGAAGCTGTCAAATAATCCCGAGGGATACCAAAACACTGGGTGAGAACTGATAGATCGCTTTGCCAGTAGCCTGTAGTGCTCTTGTCACTCTTCTTGGATTAGTGGACAAAAGTCTGTGATCATCTGCCAATCTCCGCCCTGCTAAGCCAACTGGCTCTGAGAAAGCCGAACTAAGCAGCCATGCATTGGGGTAAAATACGGGGATAAAAGGTCAATTTCCCCGTAACTCTGCCGCAGCCAACGAGCATTCCACGCCTGTCGCTTCCGCACCGGCTACGTAAGCAAAAAAGCGAGGAACAATTAACGGTTCTCGCTTTTTTGTTGCTTAAAATCGACCTTCTTCTCTCAGTTTCCATTAAGACTACGATCCAAAAGCGTGATTGGTGCAGGTTCGATAGTTCTGGCCTCGCGTTTGAGTTGTCTGATCTTTCTTCCGAATAGTCAGGGCTAGCGGAAAAATTCTCCCCAAGCGGATCAGAAGTCGCATTGCTCCTGAACTTTTATGCTTAGAGAGATCGCTCAACTTTCATGTTATCCATGTTGTACACCGGGGTTAGCTCATTGATACGAATGTAATAACCATTCGGATCGATAACCCGGAAATCCCAGCTCCCCCAGGGCCTCTCGGCGAGCGCATCGGTGAGCGGCCAATCAGTATTAAGAACATGGGCATACGCGACCTCGAGATCATCGACTCCAAGTACGATTTCGATTCCCAGTCCTGCACGTTCGTTACCGATTGGTTTCAGCGGATGATCGTCTGGCAACTGCGACTGAGCTTGCAGGGCAATCTGAATGTCACCTTTGCGCAAAACAGAATAACCATCCGGTTGGTAATTCACGACATCGAAGCCTAATACACGTGCATAAAAGTCTTTCGATTCCGGCACAGATTTGACGAATAATTCCAGACGTAGTTGCATGATTTCTCTCTGCCTATCCTAATGATGTTGATGCAACTTGAAACAACGTGATCTGCAAGCCATCGGGGGACTCGACGCGCGCGTTCAAATCGTTCCAGGGCGTCAAGATTGGCTCATGGACTAGCGTAGCGCCATATTTCAGCGCATTTTCGACCGCTACAGGAACATCCGGCACCTGAAATGCGAAACGAATCTGCCCCGATACGCGCCGCCCGACTTCGATCTGATCCACCGACGCGACATGTTCCGTGTCAAGGATTTCGAGCACACTCTGCCCCGCATTCAAGATTTGCCCCCGGCCATTGTCAGTCCACATATCACCGGGATCTAAGCCCAAGCCATCCCGGTAAAAGGTCACAAGGCGATCAAATTCCTCCGTTGCGAGTGCAACTCGCATTTCGAAAACGGACATCGACACACTCTCCCTTTTACCAGACAAGCACAGACATTTTGGCTGAATCAATCAAGCGTAATGACGACATTTCCCGTTTTCCGTCCGGTTTCAACATACCGGTGAGCCTCAGCGATTTGCGCCAACGGATAGGAGCGGTCAATGACAGGTTTGAACTTTCCCGCTTCTACGAGATCAAGCAGCAGAGCCAGATAGCCTTGTTTTTCTTCGGTGGGCCGCAGTCC
>JAFGFZ010000315.1 GCA_016930815.1 Pirellulales bacterium
GCCCGGTCTCCCGACCGGGCGGCCCTTGTTGCGGCCCGGTCTCCTGACCGGGCCACGGTTACCGACCGAAGGACAACCAATCATGCCAGCACGCCTTTATTGGAATACGTTCCTTGCTTTCCTCGGCCTCATGTCGACCGTCTATGCGTGCCGTTATTCGATTCGAGACGTGGGTTTTGTGGATCTTGAAAATGCGCCTTACTGGTTGTTCCTATACGTCCCGGCGGAGCTGGAAGCCGAACTAGAAAAAAATGGCGCCTTTGACACGGTTCATGCGGAGCTGATTGACACGAATCTCTTGGGTGGCATCCTTCTGGTTGAAGATCAGAATCCATCCAACCAACCAGAGGAATCCACCAGAAAGAAGTTCGTGGTACGGTTCCCTCGAATGGAGGATGGGCATCCCGGCGATCAGGAAATCCTCACGAAAGCGGAAGCATTCTTGAATCAGCAGGAAAAAATTTCCCTGCCGGCGGGTATCTTACTGGCTTCGGATGGCCGTGTGCGGGTCCTTGCACCCGATCGGGATCCAGCCGAGGATGGCGGGCAAGCCCAAACGAGGGCCCTCCAATCGATTGCCCATCAGGCCACAACGTCGCCGCTCCGCGAGCAACTGGCCAACGATATTCTGGATGTCCATAGTATTGTCCTTTTGATCGAAGGAACCGATGCCGGTCGGAACCGGGAGGCCAAGGAATTGGCAATGCAGGCAATCGAGCGGATTGAATCCAGCATGGGCGGCCTCCCCAAACAGATCGCCAAGCCCCCGAAGCTGGCCATCCTTCCTCGCAAAGACGCCTCCCGCGAAGAGGTGTTCTTGTGGAGTCTTGGCGTCCCTGACAATCAAAGAGAAGCAGCCCACCTCGTGATCCTATACGGACGACTGCGAATGATGGGAAACATCCTAGCCGTACCCGATGCCACCTGGCTTGACCTTGCTGAACCACTCTACTGGATCGGACTGGATTGTGAATGCGAATTGGACCGGTCCCTGATGCGAGGGATCATGGCACCCCATGTCTGGGACCGGCGTCTCGAAGCCAAGGCGGCTGAACTGCTCGGTTTCGATCCCGGACATCCGTTTGTCAAGGCGGAAGTGAGCCGTATTGTGCATCGCGGCATGGATTACCCAATGCCCAGCAGTCTTTCGGATCGTCCCACTTTAGGCATGGCGAATCCGGGATTCGGAGGATATACCGAAATCGAGATCGAACCGCTGGCCGAAGATAGCTCGGACACGGACGAGGCTACGGCGGGCCAAGTATCGGATCCAGCCGCGTCTGATTCGTCGAACGATCTGTCAACCGATCTGTTAACACGACCGGCCGGCGCCGATCGCAGCCAACTAGACCAAGCGCCGATTCGTCTCGGAACGGACTCCAAGCAAGCACGCCAAAAACCACCGGGCCAACCACGCAATCCCGGCGAACCGGCCCCAAGCGGCTTCCGATCCACTTCCCATCCCATGCTATGGACATCCGGCGTACTGGTGGCCCTGGTTCTTGGACTCAGCGCGATGGTACTATTGCGAGCTCGAGGGAGGTTTTGACATGGTTCGAACCACTGGACTCATTTTCCGGGAATTATTATTTCGCCGCACGAACATGCTGCTGACAATCAGCGTTCTTGCGGTCGCGGTTGCCATTTGTGTTGCGTTGGCCATGACCCACGTCGCGGCGGAACGTGAAACTCGGCGCGTGGCGCTGACGATGGGATACAATTTGCGCATCATCCCATCGGCAACGGACGAGAACGCTTTTTTCTTACGCGGGTATTCGGACCAGTTCATGCCCGTCGATGTCGTCCATCGGCTTGCCAAACACAATACGATTGCCTACAACCACCTTGTCGCGACACTCCAGCAGGAAATTACATTGCAGGGAACGACGGCGATCCTGACCGGTCTCGGCGATGCCCTGTATCCACCTGGCAAGGAAAAACCCCCAATTCGCTCCCAAATCAAGCCGGGGACGGTCGAAGTTGGTCACCTCATTGGAAAACAGCTTCGTCTGGAGGAAGGTGCCACAGTGGATCTAGATTCGATCCGGCTCCGCATTGTCCGAATCGCCCCGCCAACCGGCACCCGGGATGACATGGGCCTCTTTGTCCAGCTGAGCGACGCCCAAACCATCTTGGACAAGCCAGACCTGATCAACGAGATCCAGGCGATGGATTGCCTCTGCCAGACAACCGATCATCATCCGCAAGAGGCCATTCGCCGGGAAATCCAGCGGATTGCCCCCGAGGCGAAGGTGGTGATGCTCCAAAAAATCGCCGATGCGCGAACTCGGCAGCGTCGGATGATCGAACGAGTAGCTGCGTTTGCGATGCCATTATTGCTGGCGGGCTCCGCCATTTGGGTTGGTGCCTTGGCAATGCTCAATGTCCGCCAACGCCAGAATGAAATTGGGCTCTTGAAAGCGTTGGGATATCGTGGCGCAACAGTGGCCTGGCTATTTCTCGGCCGAGCGATCTTACTCGGCCTGGTCGCGGCGATTGTTGGATATGCCATCGGCACGGCCTTGGGACTTGGCATCGGGCCGACGCTCTTCCCAGTCACCGCGAAATCCATCCAGGCTCAGCATGCCCTCGCCGGCTGGGCCCTGTTGGCCACACCGCTTCTGGCCGCCCTCGCCAGCCTCTTCCCCGCGACACTTGCATCCACCCAAGATCCCGCCGATGTACTCCGGGCCGATTAGCCCGGACAATTCATTCATGAACTTCACTTAATTTTTATGAATCGATCCTTTAATCTATCGAAATTCGATGGACCTTAGCGATTTGCTCCGAATCATGCATTATCCCGTTACGCCATATTCGATGTTGCAATATTGGGATAAATGATAGGCCGAAGGCCTTTATTACCGTAGCCTGGGGTAGCACCCCTCGTTGTTTTACACAAGTCGAGATCCAGGATACGAGCCAACCATCCAAGCCCTTGTCCCCGAAATGAGCCAGCCGTCCCAGCCCTCTCGCCCAACGCCGTTAAGGATTTTTTATAAGTCTCTAAAACACCCTGTTTTACAAGTTTTTGCGTGTTTCGCTAGTTCGACTGTCTTCGATATAGGAATAACCATAAC
>JAFGFZ010000316.1 GCA_016930815.1 Pirellulales bacterium
CACGGGGACTGGCGGCGTGGGCGGGGATGCCACGTCGGGCGCCGCGGGGCTCAATGTCGGTGATAGTAGTGTGACGGTGAATGCCTATGCAACAGGTGGGAATGGTGGGATCGGTCGGGGAATAGGTGAATTTGCTGGGGCTGGTGGATCAGCAAACTCGACTGCCTCAGGCACGGGTGGTGCTTATGTGACTGTCAGCGCGGTTGCTCAGGGAGGCACGAGCGGAGTGGTCTATGATGGCGCTAGCTCTGCTTTGGTGGGTGGTAACGCCATTGCCAATGCGACTGGTACCGGTGCAAGAGGTTCGGTAAGTGCCGACGCGACGGCTGGCCGATCTAATGAATATTTGGTCACTTATCTTGATGTTAGTGCGTATGCACCCATTGCCAGCACGAGTAACACATCGGCCCAGGCCCTTCTCAGCGGTCCAGGATTTGATATCTCGGCTGCGGCGAACCAACAGGCAGCTGCGTTTGCTTATGGGGCTCCGTCCGATACGGTGAGTCTGCCGCTAGTATTAGGCAATGCCGTACATGCCAATTTCGATATCAGCGGTAGTTTTGGCGCCTATACCATTGCCGATAGTGGGCAATTTAGTAGTGATGTGTTTGGGATCGGTGTCCTTGGTGGCAGTTATTCCGAGAACGGTTCGGGTGCCCTTCAAACATACAGCAGTAACGCCGATTTCGATATCAATGTCTCGTTGTTGCAGACCGGCGACCAGAATTTGCTGGTTGGATTCATGAATCCAGTAATTAATGACGACGATTTTGACGATCCCGACTTCTCGGTTCGGTTCCGAATTCAGCGTGAGGGAATTACGGTTGAGGATCATACGTTCACTGATGCGGTCGCAGCCCGTGCCTACTTCGAAGGGGCGACACTCGATCTGGGAAGTACAACAGCTGGTGTGAGTGGCGATCTGGATATTCGATTCTTGCTCGATGTCACGACCGACACGCCGAATTCCGGCATTGCCGTAGATTATATCTTCGGTAATTCAACCATCACGAAACGAGCGGTGCCTTATCTTCCAAAGACCACAATTAATATAGGTAATATACGACAAAATGACAGTTCCCTGCAGGGAGTTGAAGTCCGGAATGTGGCTGTCAGCAGTTCTGACAAGTTAAATGCGGTATTTAGCGGTACATCAGGTAATGTCATTACTAATGGTGGCTCAATCACGGGCCTAGCTGCAGGTAGTATTGACAACAGCAGCATGCAAGTCGGTATTGATACGTCCATCCCCGGTATGCGGAGTGGATTCGCCACTTTCCAATTTACCACCGATGGAACTGTTTCTGGCACGGCTGAAGTGTTCGGCACTGCGGACGTGACTGTCCATGCCACGGTGTGGCGGCTGGCAGAAGCGGGCCCCCATTCTCCAGAGCCGGTAGATTTGGGAAATATTCGTGAGGGGGACACGTTCGGCACTCAGACGCTGAGTATCCAGAATGTGGCGCCGGACGACGGGTACTCCGAGAGTTTGAATGGCAGTATCGGCAGTGCGACCGGCGATGCATCATCGAACGGCGGATCGTTTTATCTACTGGAACCCCAGATGACCGATCGTACCAGCCTGATAGTTGGCCTGGGCAATGCATCAACCGGGATTGGTTCAGCCGGTGTCAAGAGTGGTACGGCAACGATCCGTCTCGAATCCGATGGTACCGGGACGAGCGGATTGATTCCGAACGTGTCGCTACCCGACCAGACAGTCAATGTGACGGGAAAAGTGTTTCGCCTGGCGGATCCTGCCCCACACGCACCGGAGCCAGTCGATTTAGGCATTGTCCATGTCGGTGAATTGGCACAGCAGTCCATAACAATGTCAAATCAGGCTGCCGTGGACGGCTTCTCCGAGTCGCTCAATGCGAGCTTTACCGGGACAACCGGCAGTGCCACGGCTTCGGGCACGATATTATTGCTAGGTCCAGGAGCAAGCGATAATACCAGTCTGCTGGTGGGGATTGATACGAGCATGGCTGGCCCGAAGGTCGGGACGGCAACGATCGATTTCGAGTCCGATGGGACAGGGACGAGCGGATTGGGTGTGCTCGCTCTACCCGGCAAGCGGCAAATTGCCATTGTTACCGCTCAGGTCAATCATTATGCAGAACCGGTATTCGATCAGTTGTCGGGCAACGGTACGTTCAAAGTGCAGTCGGCGACGGAGTACACCCTCGATTTCGGCACGACGTCACCTTCCTATACCGCTTTAATCACCGAACTGGAACTCACCAACGGCAGCCTAGCCCCAGCGGACGACCTGGCGGGTAACTTTACAATCGCCGCACCAGGATTCACGCTGACTCATTTCGATCCGTTCACTGGTCTGCGTGCAGGCGATACGATTGAGGATCTCTTTGTGGAACTGGATACGGCGAGTTACGGTATCTTCACTGGAACGATCACGCTGAGCAGCACTAGCGAAAATACTTCCAGCACTAGCACCTTACCTGACATCACCATTTTCATCGAAGGACGTGTGACTTATGAAGCCGATTTCAACGAAGATTTTTCGGTCGACTCTGACGACTTCATGATCTGGGATAATGGATTTGGCAAGGTGGAAGGAGCGCATCGCTGCAATGGGGACGCCGATGCAGATAATGACGTGGATGGCTATGACTTTTTGATTTGGCAACGGCAGTATGGTAATTCTTTGACAGCAATGCCGGTCCAAGGTGCCGTGCCCGAACCGAGTTCCTGGATTTTGATGGTTCTAGCTGGACTGATTCTGGTTGTATCAATAAGAAATAAGGTTCGGCCTATTGCAGGTGATGAGCCAGGCGTTGTATGCCCAGAAAGACGCGCATACAATATGTGAACTTGCATAGTGCCCACAGCGTCAGGATTTTGAGCAAGGGCCATCAAAGAAACGCCCTGGTCGACATACAGTACCGAGCCATCACCAGAAGCAGGTCCCGATGTTTCCAATCCAAGACACGGTTCCCGGACGCAATCCGCCGATCACCACATGGGCGATTATCCTGGCCAACTGCGGTATCTTTCTTTTGGAAATTTCGCTGCCGGAGCAGGGCCTTCATCAGCTGTTTTATCTCTTCGGGATCGTGCCGGCCCGATATACCCATCCCGAATGGGCCGCGTATGTCGGTTTTCCCGTTGACAATTATTGGCCCTTTTTAACCAGCATCTTCCTGCATGGAAGCTGGTTCCACATTCTTGCCAATATGTGGACGCTTTGGATCTTTGGCAACAACGTGGAAGACCGGATGGGACCCCTTGGATTCCTGTTGTTTTACCTGCTGTGTGGCATCGGGGCCGGCGTCGTCCATCTGGCCACCAATCCCGCGTCCACGGTGCCGACGGTAGGAGCTTCGGGAGCAATTGCTGGAGTGATGGGCGCTTACTTTATCCTGTTTCCTTACTCGCGTCTGATCATTGTGGTGCCGATTTTCTTCTGGCCGTTTTTCTTGGAGATACCCGCGGTATCCTATCTGTTGATTTGGTTTCTGATTCAACTTTTCAGCGGGACGGCGGCTCTGGCAACTCCTGCCCAGGTCGGTGGGATCGCATGGTGGGCGCATATCGGGGGCTTCCTCTGCGGCTTGTTGACTTTCGCCCTGTTCATCAAGACACATCGGCCTCGACGACGATTTGAATCCGATGAAAAGGCGTTCGAAGATGCGTGGATTCCTCATAAGTAATCAAGCGGAGAATACATGATGGGTATCATGGATGTCTTCTGGATATTCCTCATGCTGATGGCCCTTCAGCCAGTGATCAAGCAGAAGCTGCTGGACGCCGCGCGTCAGCGGATGATCGCCAAAATTGAACGCCAGCGCGGATCACGGGTCATCCTGCTGGTCCATCGCCAGGAAACCATGAGCTTTTTGGGTTTCCCCGTCTTCCGGTACATTGACATCCAAGATTCCGAAGAGGTCATCCGGGCGATCCATATCACGGACCCGGAGATGCCCCTCGATTTGGTACTGCAGACGCCTGGTGGTTTGGTGCTGGCTTCCTTGCAGATCGCCAGAGCCATTCGCGATCACCGGGGCAAGGTCACGGTGTTCGTCCCCCACTACGCGATGTCGGGCGGCACCCTGATTGCCCTGGCGGCCGATGAAATCGTCATGTGCCGTCATGCCGTTCTCGGGCCCGTGGATCCGCAGCTTGGGCGTTGGCCCGCGGCATCGATCCTGAACGTTGTCAAAAAGAAGCCCATCGCGGAAATCGATGACGAGACCCTGATTCTCGCCGACCAGGCCGGGAAGGCGATGGATCAGTTGCGAGAGGCCGTCAAGGAACTGCTCGACGGAAGACATCCGGACGACAAGCGCGACGAGCTGGCGAATCTGCTTTCGGAAGGCACTTGGACGCACGATTACCCAATCACCTGCCGGATGGCGGAACAGATGGGGCTACCGATCCGATGCGATGTGCCGACGGAATTTCTACAGCTCCTGCAACTCTATCCCCAGCCGGTTCGGCGGCAGCCTTCGGTGGAATATATCCCCGAGCCGTATCGTGGGCGGAAGAGCGGCGAACCATCCAAGTAACCCGAATGGCCCATCGCGTGCGTCACGAGCATCACGGACGATCATCGATCCGGAATGCCGCCGGGGCAGGGGAGCTGGTGAAGAAGAGGGCTTGATCCGCACGCTCCGGATAGACCGCCAGATAACGTCTTCTCCATTGATTCAAGAATGTCTCGGCTTCTTCCCTGGCAACCAGCGCCCAGACACTCCCGCCAAAACCGGCTCCGAATGCCGATGCGGCCAAAGCGCCCAGTTCGCGGGCGGTTGCCGCCAGGTGCATTGTTTCGGGAACCTGATTTCCCAAGAGATGGATGGCGATGGATTGGGAACGATCAACGATTTCGCCAAAATCGATCAGTGCGGCACCTTCAAGTCGATCCGCGACAGCGGGAATCAGTTCTTCACTTTCAATCATAAAATGTTCGAATCGCCGCACGAGTTCCTCGGACGGATAGATTGCGTGGCTGCTGTGGGCGAGCATGTCACGGATCCGATCGGCCGCATCCGGAGCCGACGCGACGGCAGCCGCGAGGTGCCGATCGTGGCGGCCCGTGGTTTGACGCCAGATCTCGGCGGCCGCGGATGCCAAACCGGAGGCGCGATTGTATTTTCCCATGGCCGCGCCTGTCTTCTCGGCAACAACTCCACTCGATGCCAATGCGAAAACATGGTCCCCCGATAGTTGAATGGAACGCTCCCGCAAGACGGGGCAATAGGAAAACTGCCCCAGATGATCCGTGGTAGAACATAGGATCGCCGTATGATCCTCGCTTCCACCGAACGTTCCAACGCCCAGGTCCCCAGCCAAGCTGCCAAAACTCTGGCCATTTTCGATGGTACCGAGGTAGCCGGCCAGGTCTTCAAGTCGGCCGATGTTTTGCGTGTAATTCTCCCGGCTAGCCAGGTTGTTGATTCGGGATACCAGGAGAAACGTCAATACGATCAGCGCACTGGAACTGCTCATTCCCGCAGCGGGGGGCAGATCGCTAATCCATGCGATATCCGCTCCGCGGAGTTGGCCATGCTTCTGACCAAAACCGCTTGGAAAATTTCTCGCGATACGGCGTGCCACGGTCATCGGATAGTTCGACCAATGTCCGGCCGTGGGCACTAGATCGGCTGACAATTCAAAAGCACAGTTTTCCCCATTTTGGATATCGGTGATATGGACAGTTGCATCGCGACGCGCCACAGCCACCGCGCAGAATCCTTGTTCCGCAGCCGCGATGAGGCTCCGCCCGCCAACATAGTCGGTATGTTTGCCGAGCACTTCGATGCGGCCGGGAACAATGCAGGCGGTTGCCGGCGCCGTGCGTGGGACACCCTTCTGCAAGATCCGATCCGCCGCCGAGCCGATGGATTCCGCTTTTTTATTAGCCGCCGAGATTGACAATCCAGCTTGGACAAGCCGAGGAATCACACCATCAGGGTCCCTCAGCTTCTCAAGCGTCCATTCTTTCACAGAGTCACCTTTTTCCCTTTGAGGAATCGTGTCACCGAGGCAATATCGCTGCGGCTGGATAGATCGAGAACCGTCTCCTGGGATTCGATAATCCGATATTGTTGATGAAGAGATTGGATGGAATACATCACGGCATCTGGAATTTCATATTCGCCTCGTGGCGATTTCTCGATGGCCCGGCATGCCTGGAAAATGGCTGGCTTGAAACGCCAGCAATTCATGCTCAAGAGAATCGGTTCCGGCATCGCCAGGATCGTGGCCGGATCCGGTTTTTCGATGATGCGGCGCAGGTATCCATCGTCGTCCGATTCGATCACAGCAAACTGGGCAATCCGATCGGGTGGGATGTTTCCGTGGGCCAGTAAAGTACGGCGATCGAAGCCCGCCGTTGCGTTGCCGTCCACCTCACGCAGTCGATGCAGCACCCGGGTTGGATAGTAGTTGTCACTATTGAGCACGAGGACTGGATCGTTACCGGCGAAATCGGCCGCGGCAGCCAGGGCGTCGGCCGTGCCGAGTGGTTCCCGCTGGATGGCGAATTGGAAATAAAG
>JAFGFZ010000317.1 GCA_016930815.1 Pirellulales bacterium
TCCATAGGAGCCGGAAGCACAATTTCGATTCCCGGCTGAAGGGGAGTTGGAAAGAGGCCCAGAGAACCACGATTGAGGTAATGGATATCTGGCCATCGCTCTGGGTCACCCAATTCAGATTTGGCAATCGTCTCGAGAGAATCGCCCTTTTGAACTTGGTATTTTCGACCCGGTTTTAATTGAGAATAGTCCACAGGAAGAATTTCTGGACTTCGAATGTAGGATTCCGCATGGGAAACGGAGCGAACAGATGGCTCCGATGCGGATGCCGTTGGAGCAGGTTCTGGTTGTTCTTTCCAGGACGGCTCGTCAGTCATTGGATTGGAGGGCTGGTCTTGGCTATTGGCAGGGAGGGCTGGAAGCAGGGATGGCCGATGGTCGAGGGTCTCGTAATTTTCCGAAGGCGTTTCATGCAATGGATCCAGGCCCTGCGGTTGGATGTAGTTTTCCGGTCCTAAGTACCGATCTTGCGGAGGCAGGACCATCGGTCTTGGCTCGATGGGCTTCTTTTGTTCGTTGGGGTTGGTTGGGAGGATTGCCCCGCTTCGCACCTCGGCGGGTGGGATATTGCTCGAAACGAGGAATCGTCGCGCCACGGCCCAGCACAGGGCAATGACGAGCACCGCGATGATCGTCAGCCCAACTTTAATTTCTATTCCGGCAATTCCTTCGTGCGATGTCATGATTGGCCTTCCCTGGCTTGTGACAAGAAGTGACCGATTGTTGATGCTAACTTATTCTTCGGTTCTTGGTACCGATGAATCCTTTAGATTCGTTCGGCAACGCGCAACTTCGCGCTACGTGCTCGTTGATTTCGATCAAGTTCTTCCGAGGTTGCCCGAACAGGCTTGCGAGTCAGGACGTGGAGCCTCTCGTCCGCGACAAATGCCTGTTTGACACGACGGTCTTCGAGTGAATGGAAGCTGATGATAGCGAGTCGGCCGCCCGGTTTCAGGCAATCGGGAAGCCGCCGAAGAGCGGTCTCCAGGGACTTCAATTCGTCGTTGACCTCAATCCGCAGGGCTTGAAATGTCCGCGTTGCCGGATCGATACGTTCCTTTCGTTCTTTCGGCAAAACAGACCGAACGACTTCGGCAAGCTCTCGGGCAGAATGGATGGGTGATAGCTGGCGTTGTTGGATGATAGCATGGGCAATACGCCGGCTATAGCGTTCTTCGCCCCAAGCGAAGAGAATATTCGCCAAGTGTTTGGTACTGAGTCTCTGGATCAATCGCCATGCGGGTTCACCGCGTGTCGGATCGAATCGCAAGTCAAGTGGTCCATCGCTATCGAAGCTGAAACCTCGTGATGCATCCGCCAATTGGTCACTGGAGAGCCCCAAGTCGAGGAGAATTCCATCGACTGCCGGGATATCGCATGCCGCGAGCACTTCCGGCAGATCGCAATAGTTCGCAGCGATCGGTTCAACTGGCAGGCGGGCAAGACGCTCGGCTGCCAATTCAACTGCCGACGGATCACAATCGATGCCGATAATTCGACCGCCGCCCTGAACTTTTTCCGCTAGCAGGCGTGCATGTCCTCCACCACCCATCGTTCCGTCGACGAGAATCGCCCCGGGGCCAGGCTGGAGCCATTCGACGACTTCATGCAGTAGCACCGGTAGATGTTCTGAAGGGTAGAGGACCACGGATAAGTATCGGTTCGAGTTCGGGTGGTATCAGGCACCTCGCCTTGCACGCGTCCTCTCGTACAAGGCATCCGAGGTGCCGCACGGACCGAGAGGGTCTTCTTCGGATCATTCAATCCAGGAAAACCGTCGATCCGCTATCCGCTGCCCGATCGACTTCCGTGTCGCGAGCAGTGGGCGGCTGTCGGATAAGGTCGGTGCGGGTTCGACATTATCCAAGTGGGAACACGTGGCCGGTTATTCCCACAACAACATACCGCCCCATACGCCATCGAATCAGCAAGCCAGTGTGATTTCTCCCTATTGATATTGGACCATTATCGAGGAATACGATCGACGACTTTCAAAAATGGAATTTCAACCTGATCCACAACCGCCGCTGGACCTCCGAACGCCGCTTCGGCAATCTGATCGTATCGCTCCTGCCGGCCCGCCAGGTAAGTTCTCCATAAACCTTGATTCCAGACCTCGATATGATCCTGAACCCCTAGCAGTACGATTTCTTTCTCCAAATTCGCTAGTTCAGCAAGGTCCTGTGGCAACCGAATCCGCCCCTGACGATCCAACTCGGCACGCGCGGCTCGGGAATAGAAAAGGCGCCGGTACGCCTGGACATCCATTGCGGTCGGTGAAGCATCTGCTAGCTTCTCGGCGAGTCGTGCAAAAGACTCCTCTGGATAGAGGGCCAGCGAACCATCCGTCCCAGGCGCTAAATAGACGGGATGGACGGCAAATTCGCCGAGTGCCTCACGCAATGATTTCGGTAAGGCAAATCTCAGCTTATCGTCGAGCGTTCGTTCAAACGTTCCCGTTAGGAGCATGAAAACCACCCATTTCTACCCATTTCTCACCATTAGATACCAAGCTTAACCATCGCATGACGCGTGTCAACATGAACATATTTCACACGGGGATTTCGAGAACACGATGGCAAAAAGGCATTGGATTGGTAGAGCCGTGGAAGGTGCGATGGGAGCCGGAACACGGATCAAGCTGGCACGTTTATTCGATCAGGGTTTGATAGAGTGTCTGGTATCCATGGGCGGTTGCATCCCATGAAAAACGTGCGGCGATTTGGCGATTGGACGAGCCGATCCGTTCGGCCAGCGATCGATCGAGGGCGAAACGTTCGATCGCCGTGATGAATCCTGGACCATCGTTTGACGCGACGATCTGGTCCATCGCGGCGTCACCGAGCAGTTCAGCAACACCTTCACAGGCAGTAGCAACGATGGGCCGGCCTGCCGCCATCGCTTCCAAGACCACGTTCGGCATTCCTTCCCACGCGGA
>JAFGFZ010000318.1 GCA_016930815.1 Pirellulales bacterium
CTGGAATGCCAGAACTGCCGCAGATCGTCTTCCCGGACGCCTTCTACCACATATTGACTTGGATCGGGTATGATGGGTCCATCGTAGGATGATGGAATCCAATCGGCGGTCATTTCTAGAATTCAAAGACGAACATGACACAACTTGCCCTCCTTGGCGGCCCGCCCGCCAAAACCAAACCGTTCCCAGCCTGGCCATGCTACGACCAGCGTGAACAGAAGGCACTTCTCGAAGTCCTGGAGAGCCGCCGATGGTGGCGAACCGAAGGATCATGGGTGGCTCGCTTTGAACAGGATTTCGCGTCCTATCATGGTGCCAAACATGGCATTGCGATCACGAATGGCACCCATGCGCTGGAAGTGGCGCTGGCCGCGCTCGGTGTCGGTCCTGGGGATGAGGTCATTGTGCCCGATGCAACATTCGTGGCCACCGCCAGCGCCGTCCTGTTTGCCGGAGCCATGCCGGTCATGGTCGATATTTGTCCCGACACCGAGTGCATCGATCCGGACCGGGTCGAGGCAGCAATCACACCACGGACCCGAGGGGTGATTCCAGTCCATCTTGGTGGCCATCCGGCCGACCTGGACCGGCTCGTCCAAATCGCCACAAAACATAACCTGTTTCTCCTGGAGGACTGTGCCCACGCCCATGGGAGCCAGTGGCATGGGAAACAAGTTGGCACCTACGGCTGCGCCGGAACATTCAGTTTTCAATCGAGCAAACTGATGACCGCCGGCGAAGGAGGAATCATCATCACCAGCGATGATGGGCTGGAACGCAACCTGCGCTCAATCCATGACTGCGGGCGATTGCCCGGCGAGTGGTTCTATAGCCACTATATGTACGGTTCGAATTACCGGTTGACCGAGTGGCAGGGAGCCATTCTCTCTGCCCAGTTGGAACGGCTGGATGAACAGACGCAACGGCGCGATGCAAACGGCCAATTGCTTGACCGGCTTCTTGCCGAAGTACCCGGGATCACCCCCCAGGCCCGCGATCCCCGATGCACTCGCAATGGGCATTATGCATACATCCTGCATTTTGATAACCGTGAGTTTTCCGGCATTTCCAGCCAACGGTTCATCGAAGCGGTCGTTGCCGAAGGAATCCCCAACCAGGCGGCCTACCCGCAGGTCCATAAGCTCGCCATGTTCCAGAACGGATCCTACAGGAAGCGTCTCTGCCGTGACCAGGCAGCCGAGGAACATTCTTTTTTGAAGGGTTCCTTCCCAAACAGCCTGCGGGCAGCGACTGAAGATTATTGGATTCCCCAGTACTGCCTGCTCGGCGATGAGCAGGACATGCACCAGATCGCCGAGGCGATCGTGAAAGTGCAAGAACATGCATCGAGCCTGATACAACATTGATACCCGTCGAAGCCAAGAAGCCCGGCTTTTTATAAAAGCCGGGCTTCTCTCTTCTTGAAAAGCGGTGCTTCTTAGTTCGAGCCGGGCTACTGGGTTGGAACAGTTCCCTTGAAATGGGGTGTCACTGCGTTCCGATTATTCAACCAGATCGCCCCGGCCCTCGATGACCTGCTCACCGAACTCGATCCGCACATCGGCAATCGTCGCATCGATTTCATTATGGCCCTTGATGAAATACCCGCGGATTCGCCCTCCTGTCTTGCGCAGCACCCCGCACGTTTTCGATCCTAGCTGCATCTCGATGCGCTGCCCATCAAGTTCCATCCAAGCCCGGCTAGCCGAATCCTCTCCCAGATAGAAAAAGAAGATAAACTGATCTTGCTCTCCATAATGAACCATCACACGTAAACGGTCGCTGCACGTGACACGGGGCCGGAGGCCGGCATCGATTAGCCGGGAGGCGAATGAACCGTCGGCGAACAGATTTTCACGGCGGTATGTGACATTCTTTTGGTCGTGACCGTGGTTTTCCAGGGTATCTTTCAACACCGTGCATGGTTGCAGATCGAGGTCGACTGTTGGCAGCTCGCCTGAAATGAACAGCCGCCCGCCGCCCCGGATGAAGTCGGCCAATTTCTGCTGTTCGTTCCGCCCCATGAAGAACGCGACATGCATCGAGACGCTTTGGCAAACGAGCATCCAGTCCAGGGAAACGGTTTCAAGCTCCTGCATCACCGGTGAGAAACCGGCCCGTTGCAATCCGCTGGACCACGGCTCGAATGCTTCGTAACCGCAGCGTGGCAGGTCATGTTCCGTGATGGCCCAATACCGTTTGTCGGGAATCCACGACGCCACGGCCGCATAGGGTGCATAGAGCATGTAGGCGGCCTCCGGCAGCGGTTCACATGCCAGGAGTGCCTCGCCATGCTCGGCGAACCAGCGGTTCAACATCGCGGCCGCGTTGTAAAGCAGACCGGGATTGCCGTGGACGTCAATCGGGGCATCCGATGGGAAGGTGGGGCACTGTTTCTTGGTCACCCGGTCCAAGTGATCGTCCCAATAGTCCGTGCTTGTTCCTGTGTAGATCGTGTAGCCCGTGGCGCCGGCGGCCAACGAGACCAGTGTCTGGAATACAGGTACGATCGGGTACCGGCTGCGGGGATCATAGAGGGCAGCAAATCCCCAGTTCTCCTCCATGTTGATCCCGCGTCGGCGGCGGGCCGTGTTGACATAGCGGTCAAAAACGGTTTCATCGTAGGCCGCGACGCCAAGCCAGCTGATCATGCCATATTCATACGCGCCCGCGTCGGCGTCCTGATCGATCCGGTTCATGGCGAACCACCAATCGGAATAGGTCTTCGCCAATTGTGGAGGGGCCTGGTCGGCACCATCGACGATCTGGTCGGGGATATTCTCCTCGATGGGCGGTGTGATGCCGGCGAAATTTGTCAGGTAGGGCACATGGATACCGGCATAATTCTTGTACCGCACATAGGTATCCCGCCGCAAACGCCACTGGTGCTCGGCCCAATCGACATACGCAAAGATGCCTCCCCGCTGGCGCGGGCCTTCGGTAACTTCCTCGTCGAAACCTAGGGGTTGCGGGCCTCGGATGAAATCGAAGGCCGGGTAATCGGTGCCATGCAATTGGTTATAATTCTCGATCTGGCCATAACGGTCCTGCAGCAGTTCATGAAATGCCCGCATGGAAGATGGCTCATACCCGAGACGCCAGGGTGGATCGTTGGAACAGCAAAAGATGGTTTCGTCATTGAGCTGGATGGCCAGCAAGGGGCCGCCAGGTCTGGCATATGGGGCCACGACCGCACAGACGGCCGTCAACCAATCCTTCGCCAATGCATCGTA
>JAFGFZ010000319.1 GCA_016930815.1 Pirellulales bacterium
ATGGTCCCCGAGCAGCGGGTCAAGCAGTGCACCTATAAAGTTTGCCGCATGGTCCCCGAGCAACGGGTCAAGACCGTCTGCTGGAAAGAGTGCCATATCGAGCGGCAGTGCTGCACCAAACAGGTGCCGTACAAGGTCTGCCGGATGGTGCCGGTGCAATGCGTCAAGCAGGTGCCCTACACGGTATGCAAGCCGGTCTGCTGCACCAAGACGGTGATGTGCACGCAGTTGGTGGCCAAACAGGTCCCGTGCACGGTAACCCGGTGCGTGCCGGTGGTGGTCTGCAAGCAGGTGCCGGTGAAGGTCTGCTGCCCGGTGCCGGTCTGCTGCCCGCCCTGCCAACCCTGTGCGCCCTGCGCCCCCAAGGCCTGCGCCCCGGCGTGCTGCGATTGAAGCCAAACCAGGAGGCCGGACTAACCCACAACCCGGCATAACAAGACAGGCAGGAATGCCCGTCCTCCTGACGGCAACCGCCTTCCAGCGACCCTAGGAAGGCCTGGTCTAAAGGAAACCGAACGGCCCAACCCTCATCCGGTTGGGCCGTCTGGTTTCTTGTGCCCCCCTCGTAAAAGCGGCATCCTGCCGCTTCCTCTAATCAGGCAACCACGTCATCACCGATTCCAAGACGCAGCAAGATGCCACGTCAACTTTCTTTTTTTCCTTTTTTCGCGGCCTTTGGGGCGAGGCATTTTTCTCGAAAAGAGCGCCGGCCAATAACTTCTCTATATAAACAACTTTCGGCGGGTAGATTAGATCCGGACTCCATGCCTCTCAATAGGGGGTGGAAAATTTTGCATTTAGTGGCTATTTTGACACTCGATTTCCCGGTGAGATCTCCCGATTTCACGGGCGATAGGCGGGAAACGACCAAGCCGAAGTTCGCCATCGAGGATCAATCACATGGAGATGACGCCGCGTCAGCGATGGCTGGCCCTGTTAAATCACAAGACACTTGATCGGATTCCTTGCGACTATCAGGCGACCGAAGAGGTTACCGCGAGGTTGCGCCGCGATCTCGGCTGCGCCGATGAAGAATCACTGTACCGCAAGCTGCACATTGACGCCCGCCGCATGGTCGAGCCGGCGTGGAATCGTCCCGCGGATCGTCCGCCGGACGCCGACCCGTGGGGTATCATCTACCGTTCGGTTTCCTACGGTTCGGGCACCTATCTGGAGCCGCAGGTTCTTCCGCTGGCCCGTGCCGACAGCGTTGCCGACGTTCACGCGCACCGTTGGCCATCGTGCGACGAGTACGATTACACCGTCGTGACGCGCGCCGTGGAACAGGACGACGGCTTTCGAATCATTCACGCCGGCTGTTATGAGCCATTTTTACTCTACGGTTATTTGCGCGGGCTCGAAACGTCGATGGAAGACTTGGCACTGCGGCCGGAGCTCGCCGACGCTATTTTGGGGCACATTTTTGATTTCTACTTCGAACACCATCGCCGGATTTTCGAGGCCGGCCGAGGCCGGATCGACACGACGTACGTGGCCGAGGATCTTGGTTCGCAGAACGGGCCGCTAATGAGCCTGGCGATGTACCGTCGGTTCCTGTTGCCGAATCAGATCAAAATGGCGGAGTGTGCCCGCTCGCACGGCGTCCACGTGATGTATCACACCGACGGTGCCGCAAGGATTTTTTTGCCTGATTTGATCGACCGGGTCGGCATTGAGATTCTCAATCCGATCCAGTGGCGCTGTCCGGGCATGGAACGCGAAAAACTGGTCGCCGACTTCGGCCGGCGGATTATTTTACATGGCTCGATCGACAATCAGCAAACACTGCCGTTCGGCTCGGTGGACGACGTGATCCGCGAAGTGCGCGAGAGCGCGGTCATCTACCGCGACGCCCGATGGATTTGCGGACCTTGCCACAACATCCAGCCGGTCAGTCCGACCGCCAACATCGTGGCCATGTATGAAGCCATTCATCAGGTAGGCGTCTTGCAATGACTCATTTTTCGTGGCCGATCGACGGCGGCATCGTTGGGCTCTATTTGCTGGGAACCATGATTGTGGGCGTGATGGTCCGGCATTATGTATCCAATGCCAGAAAATTACTGTCAAAAAACTGATCGGTGATTATTTTGACTTGCACCGAAGCCAGATGCAAGCAAACCGCCGGATGCAAGGTTCCCACAAGACGTTCAGCCGAAATGCCAGCCGCCCGATTCGCCGACCAGGGGCGCTCATTGCCGCCCCCTGAACCCCCGGCTAGCCTCTCCGTTCCGGTGTTGTTATTGTTTTGACAATCCCCAAATCCGGGCCTTGACGCAGCGGCGGTTATGGGTGTCCCCCGAGTATCCGGATTCTGAGAATTGGAATACCAGAATTCCCGGCAGCGATATGCGGTCGCGTTCTTGGTCTAGCTGAAAGTATGTTGAAGGATCAGGAGTGAGCGAGCCGGGATATCCCAATGAGTCTTCGGACTGCCCGCCTTGGGGAACAAGCAACCGCATTCGAGGGTGCTCTGAATCGTTGCCGGAGTCTGACCGTAGTTGGCCAGCACGATGTACAACCGGCGATTGGCGAAGACCGAAGCAACAACGTCTCGAGGCAGCGGCTGGGTGAAAAGCCGGGAGTCGCTCACCTCAAGCCAGGCCCAGGTTCCTTCTTCCACCAAGGGCCGGTACTGCCGAAGCCATTTGGCATGGGTGGGTCGGGCTTCGGGGCGACCGGGGACGGAATCCCACCAGGCGTAGGTGTACGGCCCCTTGGGATGCTCTTGGTAATACTTCCAAATGGCGTGGCAGTGTTGTTTAAAAAAGCAGTCTTTGTAATCAATGCCCGGAACCGACGCGCGCTGACCCGTGAACGGCCGGCCGGCCAGCAGCAGCGGAAACTGCATGTAAGGAATAGAGTGGAGATAGAGTTCGTCCTCGTTGGCGATTTTGGCGCGGCCCATGTCCAAGCATGGCACCACGTAAGGGGCTGAGTTCTTGGTTGCCTTGCGGAGTTTGTCGCCGCAATTGACGCATTCCCCCGTGAAGAGATAGTCATACAGTTTCAGCTCCATCAAGGGTCGTCCAAACAAGGGCTTGCAGTGGAGCTTCATGATTCCCCCGCGGCGCTTGACTTCGGCATAGAGCAGCCCCAGCATATCGGTGATGGCGCCGTCCACCTTCGTGCCGTCCGCCTTGGCGCCCTCGTCGAAGGCGAGCACCTCGTCACTGGTGGGCGGCTTGGGATTGCCCGCCAACCGAACATAGCCCGCATCGTTGAACAGTCCGTCCACGCCATAATCGTCCAGGACTTGTGTCAACTG
>JAFGFZ010000320.1 GCA_016930815.1 Pirellulales bacterium
ATGGGCGTTGGCAATCTTGACGAGCAGTTCCCGGGCAAGGTCTGTGTCCGATCCATAGGCAATACCGACCGTGATCACAATACGGTTCGTCTGATTTGTCAGGGTCCAGTTCAGGAGTGTTCCAGTGACCAGGTCTTTGTTGGGAACAATGTACTCCTTGTAATCCCAGTCTCTTATCGTTGTTGCCCGAATTCGTATTCGAGATACAACACCGGTCGTGTTGCCGAGTGATACAACATCACCCACCCGTAGCGGCTGCTCGAATAAAAGAACTATTCCAGATACAAAATTCGCGAAGATTTCCTGGAGTCCGAATCCTAATCCGATTCCGACCGCCGCGACGAGCCATTGGATCGATTGCCAGCTGATCCCGATAAACGATCCGGCGATTGACAGGCCCACGATGACTAAAGTGTAACGGGTTAAATTCGATACCGCGTAACGGGCACCACTATCCAGGGGCAAGTGTTCCAAAATACTCAACTCAAGGAGCCCAGGAATATTACGTGCCAAGAGATACATGACGATCAGCGTTGCAACCGAGAGGAGGACATCGGCAAGGGTTGGCTTGGCAGCTCCCGGCCATGCGGAGACGCCTCGTAGAATACCGAGGGCTGGAAGAACATCAATCCAAATGAGCCAGCTCAAGACAATCCCTAATGTCAGGATTGCCGTGTCGATCAATTGCATTGTTTGACTGCTGACGACTGCAAGATCGATCGTCTCGGTTTCCGTCGCCATCGGCGTTGATGATTCGGTCTGCTGTACATTATCGGCAGCCTGCTGCTTTCGTTGCCGCCATTGCTCCAGCGCGATTCGACGCCTGTTCATCAAAACCCATCGAGCAAGCAAGGCTCTTAATACGATCAATCCGATGGTCCAACAGAGGGTGGCCCAGAGTCGAACGGCAATGGTCTGCGCCGTTTCATAATAGCCGGTGATGGCTAGGATGGCCATGACAGCCGGTCCAGTCGCGGCGATCGTAAACCATAAATGCCGCAGCCGATAGAACCACTTATCACGATTCCAGGCGTACCATTCATAGAACGCACCCTTCGTTGGATGGAAGATGCGACTAAGCAGATGCCCCAAAAAAAACATCAGGCAAATAAAGGCGACTCGCCCGAAAGAACTGCTCCAAATCGATTCGCTCACCTGGTAGGTAGCCAATGCAACGATAAATAATAACGGCAATCCAATGAAACGGGACCAACGTATCTGGGTGCGAATAACCCGCATGCTTGTGGCTGGCCAATCAAAGTGGGTTTCGGCGATTCCACCATGCCGTAGCAGTTGGCGCATGAACTCGATCGGAAGCCAGCACCAAGCAACGATGGTCAACGCGCCGGCCAACCCGTTGGTGAAATCGGACACCGAGAGGGATGCCCTCAATCGGGCCCCAACAAAAGCCATCAACAGGGGCCATGGAATGGAAATCAGAATCGTGCATGCCAGCGTGTATAGTGTCGGCAAGAATTGGGCATGGGCGCCTTTGGAGACACTCGTTCCCACCGAACCTATATGTAAACGGAGCCTTCGTTGGAAGAAAAGAATGATCAAGAAAACAATGGAACCGGTGGACCAAATGATCCAATGCCCATCGATATCTGATATGAGAACGCAGATTGCATTCATCCATTGAGAGGGCACGCTACGCCATATCTTGGCGCGAAACATGGATATAAAGTCCTGTGATCCAAGTGGTTGCATGCTTCGCATCCACAAGACGTGCTCGCTTATATAGTTTGAACATTCTTCTGTAATGCTGATTAAATCTTGCTCGGCATCATCAAGGTCAAGGAGAGTTTTATAGTAACTATTATGGTTGTCTCGAAGTAAATTGATGATATCGCGGTATTTATCATTCATCTCCTGGACGCGTGTCCACCCGAAGCTTTTCGTGATTTGGAGCTTTCCCAATTCAAGATGATTTTCCATTCCAGAGCCGGCAATCGTTTGCGCTAGATCTTCCAGTTCGTAAAGTCTGAATCGGACGTTCCCAAGCGTTTCTTGCCGGGACTGCATATTGCGTTTATGTTCGGCGACATTGGGGAGCTGCTTCCGTTCAAGAAGAAGGACATTCCCGGCGGCTTCTGAAAGGCCGCCGGCTTCCACTCGTTCTTTTGCCCGCTGATAGCTTTTCCTGACATTGGCGAGTTTTGTCTGCACGTTCTGAAGTTCGAAAGAAGCCTGCGCCATGTCATCCGCTAGTTTCGACCGCTCTGTGGCAAGCTCGGCAATGGATTGTGTGATTTCAATAATCGAGGGATCGGATTCATCCTTGGCACGTTTTGTTTCGGCGCGTGCTTGTTGATCCGCTTCCTTCTTCCGGCGTTCGTTGACTAGCTTGTCGAGTTTTTGAACCCGATTGTTGAGATCACGGCTCTTTGCCGCCATGATCTCGTGCTGGAGCCGGAGTAAATCTTCGGTTGCTTCGTAGGACAGCTTCTCCTTTTCCATTGCCTTAATCGATGCGGTCCATGATGCCTTTTGAATTCTTTTCAAAGTTCTTCGAGCGCGCAAAAGAGGATCCATCGAGCCATTTACCGTGGGAGATTTTTCTAATTCGGCGAGGTTTGTCTGCAAGTCCCGAATCAACTTGGGAATTTCCGCCAACCGGTCGATGCGCCGTTTGGGCTCGGCGCTAAGACGTTCCAATTCACTTGTAGATGCATTCAGCTCCTTCAAAGCCTCGGCATGGATTTTCTCGAGGTCGGCAAGCGCCATGCTTCCGTTGAATGCCGCACTGCTATCAGGCACCACCTTGCTAACGCGGCGTGCCGTTTCGGCTTCCATATTGGAAGGCGCGTTCATGATCATTTGATCAAATCGCTGGATCGCCTTCTGAAAGGCTTCGAGCTTCGCTAGCTCGTCGATTGCCGCTTGATAGATATCTAAAATCTCTTTCTTGACCGTGTCGTCCAGCGTCGCATCCTCTTCCACCGATTTCCGTTCTTTTTGGATATCATCGATTGATATCTTGATGTCCAGATTGGAATCCGGCGGCGGTTCGGGCTGGCCGCATGCAACATAGTTCCATGTCAAGATGCAAATGAAAGTCAGCAGCCAACGCATAGCCATTCCTTTCAGCAGATTTTTCTTGCTTCCGTGATTCGAGTTAATCCAACGGCAGTGGACATCCAATAAAATCCGGCCCATCCCTGGTTTCGAATGATGCGCCGTCTTGCCAGGAATCGTTGCGTCGAATGGATTATGGATCGGTTAGATTGGGGGCCCAAACGCCTGGGAGGAGCTGAGGGATCTTTCCAGATTCAGGAAATGATGCGTCAACTGCCGTGTGTAGCCTATCCGCTAGATCTTCAAGTCGATCCGCCTGCGATGGGTCATCGGCGAGATTTGTCTGTTCCAGCGGATCTGTATCGTGATCGTACAACTCACGCCCCTGGTTGCCTTGGTCCCATTCGGTGTAGCGCCAGCGGGGCGTGCGGAGCGTGAAGCCAAAGGTCCTTCGTGCCCGGGCCCCGCGTGTTACCTGACTGAGTGCCCAGCCCCGCCCTGGGAGCGAGGGATCCGCGAGGATCGGCACCAGGCTCTGCCCTTGCAAATTGCCGGGCGGATCGATACCGCAAAGCTCCACCAATGTTGGATAAAGATCGATCAGACCGACGGGAGTTTTCGCAACATCACCCTTATGGCGAACTCCCGGCGCAACAATGAGCAAAGGAACGCGTGCGCTCTCCTCAAACAGGCTCATCTTTTGCCACAGGCCGTGTTCCCCCAAATGGTAGCCGTGATCGCTCGTGAAGACGACAATCGTGTTATCCGCTAAACCAAGCCGATCGAGCGCATCGAGCACATGCCCGACTTGGGCATCCATGAATGTAATGCTCGCGAAATATGCCTGAATAGCTTGACGCCGCAATGTATCGTTCAGCAATTCGTGTTCCTTCTTGTGGCTTGCAAGCGCCAGTGCCGGAAGATCTTTTTGGTCTTCTTCAATACCTTGAACCAACGGTATCTGGTCTGGTGAATATCCCTCGAAATAGGTTTTCGGCGCCACGTAGGGTGTATGTGGCCGATAGAAACCGACTGCCAAGAAAAATGGGCGTTCCTCGGCGCGCGCACAACGTTCCAGGACCCACTCGGCATCCTTTGCCAAAAGGCCGTCGGTGTGAAGATGATCACCGCGGGGTGATGCATACCAGCTCAGCGTTCCGCCAAAGCTGCCAGGTTGGAGTGAAAAGATATCCGGCTCTTCAAGGAGGCGATCGCAGCCCGCCGGATTCAGTTCCAACTCCCAAGATCCCGGATCGTCATGGCCGTTGGTCCCAATGGACCGCGGCACATTGTAGTGATATAGCTTGCCAATACGTCCCGCGAAATAGCCCGCGTTCCGAAATGCCTGGGGCAAACTAAAATGCTGCGGAACCGTCTGCCGGAAAATCTGGCCGTTTGCCAAAATTCCCGTGCTGTTGGGGTACAGGCCCGTCAGCATCGAATTGCGACTCGGACCGCACAACGGAAACTGGCAATAGGCATGCTCGAATCGAATCCCGCGTTCCGCCAAACGGTCAATGTTCGGTGTCTTAACCAGAGGGTGCCCATAACAACCAATCGCGTTATTCAAGTCGTCCGAGATGATGAAAAGAACATTCGGCCGCGAGTCAGGAGCAGCCAAACAACAGTCTGGTTGACCGACAAAGAGGGCAGTAACATAACAACCGAGAGAGAACGGAATTCGGACTGCGGACAATCGGGGAAAAAAGAGGAAGCGAACCATTTGAGTCAATGCCCATGTGAGGTATAATTCTGTCACGGATTATTCTACCATTCGAAGTTGGGAACTATGTATGCGTATCAAATGTATCTTGCTTGTCTTGGCACTCGGCTTTCTTCATGAAGCCGTCCATGCAACTCCAAGTCCCAATGTCATTGTAATAATGGCCGATGACCTGGGCTATGGTGATTTGGGCTGCTACGGCGCCACCGAGCTGAAAACACCGAACATCGACCAACTGGCATCCAACGGATTGCGTTTTACTCAAGGATACTGCTCTGCGTCGACTTGCACGCCAACGCGTTTTTCCTTGATGACGGGGAAGTACGCTTTTCGCGATCCTGGCACGGGTGTCGCGCCCCCGAACGCAACGGCCTTGATCCAGCCGGGAACGGAAACCATTGCCTCTCTCCTGCACCGGGCTGGATACGCAACTGGGATCGTGGGAAAGTGGCATCTTGGACTTGGCAACGATCCAGGCCCCGATTGGAATGGATCCCTTGAACCGGGGCCATTGGAGATTGGTTTTGATCATTGTTTTCTGCTCCCAACGACCAACGATCGCGTCCCCTGCGTTTTTGTCGAGGATCACCGGGTCCGGAACTTGGACCCGAAAGATCCATTGTGGGTTGGTAACAGCAAGCCCAGCCCGGATCACCCGACGGGCATGGATCCAGGAGTGCGTGCCAAACTCAAAATGGACTGGAGTCATGGCCACAACCAGACCGTTCACAACGGGATCGGTCGCATTGGTTTTTTCACCGGCGGACATGCGGCACGATGGCGCGACGAAGATCTTGCCGACACCTGGGTCCAGGAATCGATTCAGTGGATCGAGAGGCATCAAAACAAACCGTTTTTCCTTATCTTTGCCGCGCATGACATCCATGTCCCCCGGATTCCCCATGAACGATTTCAAGGCAGAACGGAACTTGGATTTCGCGGCGATGCGATTGTAGAACTGGACTGGTGTGTCGGCGAACTTGTCGAGGCGCTCGATCGACTGAAACTCACCGAAAGTACTTGGATTATCTTCTGTAGTGACAATGGCCCCGTTCTCGACGACGGCTACCAAGACGGGGCAACAACAAAACTCGGCAAACACACGCCTGCCGGGCCATTCCGCGGAGGCAAGTATAGTATCTACGAGGGTGGCACGCGGACGCCTTTCATTTCCTGCTGGCCTGGAACCATTGAACCCGGCGTGTCGGACAAAATTGTCTGCACGATTGACCTGGCGGCAAGTTTGGCGGCACGAACCGGCCAGAAGATCCCCCCCAATGCATGCCCGGATAGTCTCAATTTGCTGCCGGCACTTTTAGGAAAACCGGATGCCGTTGGTCGCGATTTTCTCATCCAGCAACCAAACCGAGGAACCTCGCTGGCGCTTCGCGTTGGCGATTGGAAAGTCCTTTCGTATGCCAATGCCCGACCCATCAAGTCATTGACATTCGAGAAAGGAGAAGGCAGGTACGAACTTTACAACCTCGCTTGCGATCCCGGCGAGCGGCAGAACCTCGCCACGCAACACCCCGAACGCCTGGAAAAAATGCTCGCCCAGTTAGAAGCCATCAAGACCTCAGGTCATAGCAGGCCACCCTCAGCCGACCAACGGGACCCTTGACAGAAACACCCTTGTGGAGAGCATGCCCGCATCCAGAATTCGTGGTTGTATTGCTACATGGCCTTACGGCCGATCAGCATTTTGTCGTTCCTGGGGTGATACACGGCCGGATCATCGGTGCCGTCGCCGTCCCAATCGCCGACGACCGGCATATCGCCGGGCATGCCGAGTTCGAACACTCGGTCGTGAGCCGTGAGCTGATGGTCACCGTCGCTGTCGAGGATCCACTTGCCGGAACGGTAGATTCCCATGTCGTCGATACCATCACCGTTCCAATCCCCGACGACTGGAATATCCCCTTCGCCGCCGAATTGAATGGCCCCATCGGCTTGAGTATAACGGCCGTCGCCATCGCGATCGATATACCAGATCCCTTCACGAAACACACCAATCGTGGTAATTCCATCCCCATTCCAGTCGCCAGCCACCGGGTGATCGCCGGCACTCCCAAAGTGGAAGACGTGATCGATGAGGTCGGCGCGGAGCCGGCCTTGAGCCGTCACTTTCATCGTCCGAGTACCGAATGTTGCTTCCTCGGGATCGGGTGGTACGTTCTTTGCCTTTCCGAACGGGATGTTTTGTGGATCGGGCAGGCCCGGCTCGTGTGCCAACGCCCGCGGATCACCGGGCCAGGTTGGGCCGAAGATTCCAATATCTGCCTTGCCATCCCCATCCCAATCACCAGTCACCGGCCGATCACCTTCGGCACCTAATTTCGCCCATAGGTCGCTTTCATCCCAGATGCCATTCCCATTGACATCGAGGAACCATTCCCCCTTCCAGAAAACGCCAATCTCCGTGACACCATCTCCGTTCCAGTCGCCGGCGACTGGAATGGCTTCTTCGTTTCCCAATGTGAGCGGTTCCTGATAGATGGAAAGATCCCCCGATGCATCAGCACGAGTCCATGTGGCTTCGTTCATCTTGGCTTGTCGCCACGCTTGTAGATCGTATTTCGTTCCAACCAATTGACCCGGGATTCTTCCGGTCTGGATCGAACGTGGATAACCGGCATCGATAATACTCAGATGCCACGTGGATCCGAGAACCCGTAGAGAGCTGCCGATGAAGGGAGGTTCCTGTTCAAGAGGCGCGTATTGGGGTAGAAGTGGCGTTGGTGTGTAAGGGATGATCCGTGGCGGTTCCGGATCCGGATCCGGTTCGGGATCCGGATCAGGTGGGAGCCAGAACGGCTCGGTGGCAATCTCACTGAAATTGTTTTCCACCGAATGTGCCCCGACAGGTAGGGGAATCAGAACAATGGCATCGTTACCATATTCCATCTGATAGGTTTCTATGAGTTTTTCGAGTGCCTGATTCTGGAGAGGAATTCCACTGATTCCGAGTGTCTTTTGCACGCGGGGATTGATGGCGTGCCCGCCATGCGAGCCTTCTGTATCAATCCCATCCATCATTCTGTCTGGATGGACCTCGACGACGGAATAGGTCCCCCCAGGCAGACCAACGAATTCGTAGAATCCCTTGGCATCGGTTACCGTGCGAATGGGCTTAGCGAATGGGTAGGTTCCAGGGAGTGCTTGGGAGCCATAGATTGGTTCGGTTGATGTACCGGCGTGGAGTTCCAATACAATCCCGGAGAGGGGCCGATCATCCGATGTCCGCTGGCCGTCGCGGATGGTGGAAATGTCATCGGGCAGCTCGGCGATTGTGATGATCGCGGGCCCGTCCTGGAAAACGTAACCGGAGATGGATCCAGCCGGATGTTCACAGAAGTCGTATTGGGTGAATTGATCCGCAGACTGGATGGCGATGTCGGCTAAGGTGTTCGTATCGAGCAGCACACCACCCCCCGTGCCGACATGAGCACTCCCATCGAAATATTCCATGGGTTGATGCTCATGCACGGAGTAACTACCCGGTCGCAAACCAGTAAACTGGTAGGCTCCTAGATTGTCTGTGACAGTCGATGCGATGATGTTCCCTTCCTCGTCAAGCAGGTCGATGAAGATTCCTTTCAAGGGGGTGGCATTCGGATCGCTGTAACAAGTTGGCTCTGTTGTTAGACGAACATGTCCCGCAATGCTGCCGGGTAGCAGTTCACCAAAGTTGTACGCCTCGCCACTCTGCCCGAAGGATAAAACCGCGCCGGAGATTTTGTCTCCTGGCGGAGAAATTTCAGCTGTGCCGCCGCGGTTGCCTGGGGTATCGATTCCATCCATCCAGCCGATTGGGTGAAGTTCCTGGACACCATACGTGCCAGCAGCCAGATCCGTGAATTGATACAAACCATTTGCTGTGGTGATCGCTCGAATCCCGGTATCATCACCATTCTCGTCGAGGAGTTTCAGTGTGACTCCCGCGATGGGGTCTTCATCTCTATCGAAGATTCCATCGTTGTCGGAATCATGATACACATAACCAGAGAGGGTGACGCTCAGATGTTCGCAGAAATCATACCGCGTGGCATCGGTCCCGGAATTTAGGGCAATCCGGCCGATATGATCATTCTTGATAATCTCGCCACCAGCAGTACCAACCCACTCGGTACCATCGTAGACCTTCATCCCGTGGAACTCAGTGGGCTGATGCTCGATAATTTGATATGTGCCGGGTGGCAGCATATCGAACAAGTACTCCCCACGAGTATCCGTGGCCCGAGTTGCCAGTAGATTGCCATCCGCATCAACGAGATCGATGGAAACACCTTCGAACAAGATATCTCCCGTGGTTGGATTGTAGTTGCAATTGCCATCGGTGTTGACATGAACTCGGCCGGAGATGGATGCCGGTAACACTTCGCCAAAATTATACCGTTGACCCGTGTCTGCAAAACCGAGGATGGCTCCGGTGATTCGATCTCCAGGATTCAGTGGTGTGCCACCGTGCGTCCCTGCCTGGTCGAGGCCATCGAGATAACCGTTGGGCGTGGTTTCCTCGACACCCCATTTTCCGGGAGCGAGATTGGTGAACTCGTAATAGCCGAGATTCCCAACATTCAACGATGAGGTAGTGGTGACACCGGTCGGATTCCCATTGGCATCGAGTAATTCTAGTACCGCACCACCAATCGCGTCCTCATTTGAATCGAAGACTCCATCGTTGTCAGCGTCATGATAGACCCAGCCGGAAATAGTCGCTCCAATATGTTCGCAGAAGTTATAGTCGCGGGCATCGACACCAGAAGCCAGACGGATCCGGCTGATGGTATCATTCGCGGTAATCTCTCCACCCGCCGTGCCCGCAAAATCGTTCCCATCGAAGACCGAAAGCCCGTTGTATGCCGCGGGTGTATGTTCGTAGACCTGATATTCATCTGGTCGGAGGTCATTGAAACTGTATTCGCCGTTCTGGTTGGTATGGGTTGTCCGGAGGAGGGTACCGCTTGGATCGAGCAGATCGACGCGAACACCGGACATGAGCAGATCCGTGGAGTTGAAATCGCAATTCCCATCCATATTCAGGTGGACTCGTCCCCGGATCGACGCGGTCAATGCTTCGGCAAAGTTGTTGTTGATACTGTCCTGGCCTGCGGATAGATCGATTTCACTAATGATATCTGGCGATAGGACGACGCCCTCCGTCGCACCCTCAATGGTGCCCGCTGCGGCACCGACGCTGAAGTAGGGACTTGGCTGAGTTTCGCGGACCTGGTACCGGCCGGGCAAGAGCCGGCTAGTGCCGTTTGCCGGGGCCATCGGCAATTCACCATCCGTCGCTGGATTAGAGACCGTACTTTCTTTCGTGCCACCAGTGTCTTCGAAAAGATAATTCCCATCGGAATCTGTTATCGCCCTCATGCCCGTATCGCGATATTCTCTGGTTGCATCATCCCATATCCACAATGCCAGCTCGACACCAGCAATCCCCTCATCGTTAGGGATGTTTTGTTGATTGTTCAAATTATGGTCGTGAAAGACGATCCCAGCAATGGTTGGAAGAGGTGTTTGCTGGATGTGCGCGACCGCGCCGGCAGTCCGGTCGGAATAGTCGTGTTCACTGCTGTATTGGTCATCGGGCAATCCAAGCGTGCCACCGGCGGCCTGTTCAGCTTCGTAGAATCGAGTGTCAAAGGCATCCCAGTAGATTGGCTGCAATGATATATCTTCAAACTTCGGCGCGGAAAATTGCCCAGTCAAAATGGACCGTTGAAATTCAGCGCCTTCGACCAAAGCATTCGTGTCGATTGCATACTCGTCCAAGTATTGGATTTCGTCCACATCGACGGAAAATGAGAAGATTTCACCGGCATTAAAGCCATGAAAGCCGAAGATAATTTGTGTCCCGCCATCGATAACCTGGACATGCGTGATATCGAAACCATCGTGGCTGAGTATGGTGAGGCCAACGGCACCAAACGCTCCCAAAGCACCGTTGCTTGTATCGAAAAAGACGTCTCCTGTGCTGAGTTCATTACCGGTTTTGTCTCCATCCAGGACAAGGCGGTCGAGCGTTGTTCCAGGCGCACCGCCCTGGAATGTAACTTGAATTATATCCGCGGCCGTATCATCGCCTGTTGCTTCCTCGAAATAGACGCTTCCCATCAAGAGATCGGCGTTTAGCATCTGACGCGGTTCCATGGATTCGATATGGCACTGCCGCCTGCCTGAGATTGATTTCGTGGCCGCGATTTGCCGGAGCGAAAAGCGGGAAGTGCCGGCAAGTCGAGTTAAGTTACTAAAAATTCCCACCTGGCTCCTCCATGAATATCTCGCAAATCTCTGGCGTATTGTTTGGTATACGACCGTGTGATTTGGACTCTGACTCTTTTAACTCAATAGGATACTAGTCCATGATTGTTGTCTGAATAGATTGTTGTGCCGTGTTGGTCGATTGGATGGTGCGCAGATCCCAAATGCGAATCGTGGTGTCATAACTGCCAGAAATAAGCCAATTTCCTCCTCGGCTGCATGCCAGCGAGGCAACGGTGCCGGTATGGCCGATGAGCTCGCATCCAGCGGATCCTGTATCCAAATTCCATTGCCGGATCATATTGTCTGTACCGCCGGTGTAGACTTCATTCTCTCGTGTAAAGAGAACCGCCATGATCTTTGCTGGCCGGGCCGGTAATTCCATTTGGATGGTACCAGTGGAAATATCCCAAATGCGAATCGTTTCTCCGTCGCCTGCCGAGACCAATCGCCGTCCACTGGGTGAAAAGGCGATGGAACGTATCCGGCGCCGGTCTGCTGCAATATCCCGTTCCACCGTCCCTGATGGAATTGCCCAAATACGGATTGTGCCATTTCGGCCAGCCGACGCGAGGCGCTTCCCATCGGGACTGAACGCCACGGTGCGAAGATCAGTTGACGCACATTGCAATTCGACCTGACACCGGAAGGAAGAGCAGTCGTAAATTCGAAGCTTTTGATCAAAACCGGCCGTCGCCAATTGATTTCCATCCCGATCGAAGGCAATCGAACATATGGCAGCTGAAATCGGATCGGTTGCGTGAAGACTCAGACCAGTAGCAACATCCCAGAATATAATTTTCCGGTCGTTGCCTGCGGATGCGAGCCTCTTTCCATCAGGTGAAAAGGCGATGCAACGAATCCAATCTTCATGCCCGGCCAAGCGATGGAGGAGCTGGCCGGTTGTCCGATTCCACACCCGCACGAGATGGTCGTCACTGGCCGCGGCAAGATACAAACCGTCACCAGAGATCGCCACACCGGACATTACAGTTGGCTTTTCCTCCTTTTGAATCTCGAATTCTATGATGCGGCTTGGTGCCATCCGCACGAGTTCAGTCGCGTGGACCAAATCGATTGAGATCATCCCACCGATGAGTAAACATACGATGGGGTATCCGATCCCAAACAGGAAGCGTTGGATAGGCATGAGCAATCCTCCTTAGGCAGGCAAAAGCTCACCACCTGCGAATGCTTGCACCGCCAGTGAATCATGGTAAATGCCGGGAGTCCCGAGTCTTTCGGATCCGGCAGTCCGTCATCCAATTCAGGTGCTGAGGTCCATTTGCCGCACAGCGAGCAGTCTACCGAATTAGCCAATACGTAGGCTGTTCGACAGAATACGATGTAATGGTTGTATCGGTCGCCGAGATCATTCGACCGTAGCGCAAATACATGCCATCCCGAGCTAGCATGGATTTGCCCGACAACCCTCCGCTCGGACGTCGCCCCATCGCAGGCCGGCCAGATGATGGATGGCTTTTACGATTGCGCAAAAGATACGGGCCTCGGTAGCCGATTTTTTAGGATAATGTAGGGGCGCCTTGGTTTCGGCTTGGAGCGCTCCATGATTTCTGTACGCCAAGGTTTCGGGGGGCGTCAGGAATTTTTAATATGTTTCAGGTCCGTCCAATCACCCGGGGTGCTTTTGCTATCGCGCTGGCCTGTTCCCTTTCCTTATCAGGATGCTGTGTCCCCAAGGGTTATATGATAGGTGGGGATTGGTCGATTCAACTGAATCGGATTCCCTGGATTGAGCATCCAACAGATTGCGGAAGCTGCGGAGAATCCAACTATTCCGATAGCTGTCCATCCTGCCTAAACCAGGCAAATCCTGATATCCGGGACGACTCGCCTCGGGTGGTCAGTCGTCTCCATCCGGTTCCAACCCATCCCGTTTTTCAACAACGATTGATTGAGCCGGTTGACGCCACATCGCCGTCGGAAGAACCGCAGCGGGTCAAGGCGTCCGAGGAACTGCCCGCCCCGAAGGTCCTCGACAGCCGCAGAACGGATCGGCAGCCACAACCAAGTCGCTTGGCCCGGAGACAGGACCGATCCGGTGACCCATCCAGCTGGATCTTTGCACTACCCTTATAGGATCCTGTGGAGCCTGCCACCCAGAATTCATGGGTCACGAGCGGCTTCATCCCAGGGACAACCTCGTGCCCCTGCTTCAAGACATGACGATGGATGGATCATATTTTACCCAAGCGCCCAGACTTCCTTCCCTTTCTACCCCTCCTAGCCCCTGATGACTGGCTAGCGGGAAGCTGGGGCAACTCTAGCGGCTATATATGGCCCTACTGGAGGACGCGGTTGAACTAGTCCGATTTCAATTGCGTGTTTTAGCGGTTTCGTCGGGAGGAAAACCATCTGGTGCCCCGAACGGCTTGATACCGCCAAGCTGAAACCATGCAGACGGACCGCTGGGATGCAATATACTGGCCTGCTGGGAACGTTTCATGCCGCGATAAGAGGTTGTCTTATCCTTGTCGCGCTCTCCCTTTTTTCATCGGCCAGCGATCTGCGCCGAACGCCGATTGTCCAAGTTGTCGATTTAGCCAGCCCGGCCGTTGTTAATATTCACGGCCAGAAAACGATCACGCGCAATGCGGAGAACAATCTTCCGAAGCAGGTGAATGGGATGGGGACCGGGGTTGTGATCGATCCGCGGGGCTATATTCTTACCAATTACCATGTGGTGGAAGGTGTCCGGAAAATCGAGATAGGTTTCGATGATGGCACGAATTCAATCGCGCGGTTGATTGCTCGAGATCATCAGACAGATTTAGCAATCATCAAAATCCCGACACGAAATCATCAGCCGGTGATCCGAGTCGGAACTTCGAGTGACCTGATGAAGGGTGAGCCGGTGATTGCGATTGGGAATGCTTACGGTTATGAACACACGGTGACGAATGGAATCATCAGCCATCTTCATCGTGATGTCCAAGTGAGCGATACTCTGCGGTACAATGATCTCATCCAAACCAGCGCGAGTATCAATCCTGGAAATTCAGGCGGACCATTACTGAACATTGACGGTGAGATGATTGGTGTTAACGTAGCTGTCCGGGCTGGTGCGCAGAATATCGGTTTCGCTATTCCCGTGGACAAGGCCATGCAGGTCGCGGCTCGGCTCATGAGCATCGAGAATCTTAACGGCAAGTGGCATGGGATCCATGCCAATGGAGCAGGTGCTGACGGTCAACCGGCGGTTGTTCAGGAAGTTCAGCCCGACAGCCCGGCATCGGCAAGTGGAATTCGACCGGGCGATGTCATCTGCCGTATTGGCTCCATGAACATCAGCCGTGCTCTTGATATCGAGCGAGCATTTCTTGACCGGGAAGCGGGTGAAAAAGTGACCGTAGAGGTGGAGCGGGGCGGACAACTTAAAAAAATGCAGTTGGCGCTATCTGTCCGAGAAGAATCTGCGAACCTGCAAGTGGACGAGGTCAATCAGAAGACATGGGAACTTCTTGGGATGGAGTTCCAAGAGATCCCCGCAGAAGAATTCGCCAAGCGCCAAACATCATACGATGGTGGACTTCGTATTGAGCGGGTTCGTGCGAATGGTCCGGCTGCAGCCCAAGGAATACGCCCGGGTGATATCCTGGTTGGGATGTTAGGGTGGCGCACGGAATCCATCCAGGACATCCACTACATCATCAGCCGCCCGAATTTAGAGCAGCTCAGCCCCGCTAAATTCTACATACTCCGCGAGGGTGATTCGCGGACATTGTTTGGCCATCTACGGTTCGTGGCTGATCGCGGCCGCCCCAGTGGCACGGGATGGAAATAGCCGGTCTGAATGGATTGCAGCTCTTGGACGCTAGAGTCTTACCGTGTAAGATGCGCGCACGGTGCGCGCAACTTATAGGATGCTATGATGAGGTGTCATTGCGGGTCTCGGAGAGACCCGCCTCCACTTGGTTGCGGCCTTCGGCCGCGTTAGAGTCTTAGCGTGTAACATGCGCGCACGGGGCGCGCATCTATTTTATGCTGCTTGAGCTAGCCCAAGTTACGCTGTTGCGCTTAGAAGAAAATATTTTTCAGCTGTTATTTCTCCTAAGGCCGCTGAATATTGACGTAAGTC
>JAFGFZ010000321.1 GCA_016930815.1 Pirellulales bacterium
CGAGTACTTTCATGGCCATGGTGGCCATGGTGGCTGATCCACGTTTCACCGAGTACCTGCCGGCCGAAACCTTGGGGATAGTCCTCCCCTTGATAATTTCTTCCGTATTTTGAAAAGGTTTGACCCGGGGGAATTTCGAAAGCGTGTGTCGCGGTTCGCATTCCAAGGATTGGCCGCCCCGACTCAATGTAATCGACAAGATATTTCATTTGGGCATCCGGGAGGTTCCGAAACCGGGTAAAAAGGACCATCAAATCGGCATCTTGGAGGAGATCCAAACCGGGGATATGGTTCAGAACCACCGGATTGATTGTCCCATCTGCCGGATCGATGGCAAAGAGGACAGTACAACGGAAACCATGCCGGACTGCGAGAATCCGGCCAAGTTGGACCAGTGCTTCCTCCGAACGATATTCCTCATCGCCTGAGATCAACACCACGTGGGTTCCCGCGCCGGGCCCCTCCCGGCCTTCGTAAACAACCCAGGGCGCCACGTCTTGCGCCGTGCACAATGGCAGAAACCAGCAGGTCAAACCAACCATCAACGGCGAAAGAAGTGGCATCTGTTTTCTATGCATTGCATTGGACTCCCAACATCAACGGGGACTGGAGAAATCCTTTTCGATTTGGTGGATCTTTTCGATCCGTCTTTCGTGACGGCCGCCTTCGAATTCCGTGCTCAACCAAATATTCACAATTCTTTCTGCCTGGCGGATACTCAGCATATCCCCCGCCAGGCAGAGAACGTTCAAATTATTGTGCCGCCGGCTAATTTCAGCTGAAACTTCATCCGTACAGGAAGCCGCTCGAACGCCGGGAAATTTGTTCGCCGTGATCGCCATTCCGATCCCAGTCCCACAGACGAGGATTCCACGCTCGGTGATCCCTTCACTGACTTGTTTCGCGACAATCGTGGCATAATCTGGATAATCAACGCTATCCGGACCCATGGTGCCGGCATTGATGACTTCATGCCCTGCCGATGTCAAGAGGGCCGCAACTTTCTCTTTGAGTAAATAACCACGATGGTCGCTTCCAACGGCAATCCGCATCTGTTATCTCCAAAAGAAATCAAAAGGAATCCGAGCCCATTCATTCAATGTTCGGAAACATTACAATACATTAAAAAAGTTCCCTGACGAAGCCTTCTCTTTAAACTTCCATGCGGCTGGCACGCTTTTTCAATGCGCAATCCATTTGTTCAGCGCATTTCCGATACAATTCCATCGATCCTCCGATTGGGTCGGTAATGTCCATATGGTCTTCGCGCAGCAGTTCTGTCCGCCCGGCCGTATCAGGCCATCGGGTGACAATGGCATTTCGGTGTCCGTGCGTCATCGTCAGGATCAGGTCCGCGTGGCGGGCGAGTGTTTCCGTGACGCGTTGGGTTCTGTGCCAATCGAGTATCAAGCCCATTTCGCGCATGACCTCGATGGCATGCGGGCTGGCTTGCCCACCTTGGCTGGCAGCAATTCCCGCCGATGCAACGAGGATGCCCTGCTGCTCCAGTGCGACGTGATGGCAACCCAATCGCTCGGCAAGGTGCTTTTGCATGAGCACTTCGGCCATCGGGCTGCGGCATGTGTTCCCAGTACAGACCAGGAGCACCATGAACTTGGAAAGCCGCTGGATGGTTGCCTCGCTGACAACACCCTCTCGCAAGAGTTCATAGGTCTTTCCTCGCGTTCGAACAACCGAGGACGGTTGGCCATAGCGGCAGCGGCCACCATCCAGGACCAAATCAATGGAATCCCCGAATGTCGCCACCACCTCCTGGGCTGTTGTGGTGTCCGGTTGGCCGGATCGATTCGCGCTGGTCAGGACGAGCGGGCCGGCCACATATTGCAACACCGATGCGACGGAAGGATGGGTCACGACACGAAATCCCACACAACCGTTCGGCGCGACGGCATGGCGGACCAATTCCGGCAAGTGACCAATCAAGCTCGCATCGAACGGCCCGGGATCAACGACGAGTGTCACCGGTCCGGGCCAACAGCGCCTGGCAAGCCGATCCGCCAATGGTTCCATCTGCGGGACATAGTCTCGGACATCACTCAAGCTCTTAACGGCAAGCGCCAATGGCGAATTGGCCGACCGCTGCTTGACGGACAACAGCCGCGCGACGGCAGAGGCGTCCGTTGCCAGGGCCGCCAAGCCATAGACGGTTTCTGTCGGTACGGCAACCAATCCACCCGTTACCAATTCTTCGACCGCCCGGTGGACAATATCTCGGATGTCATCCGTCGCCGTCAGATCAAGTACCGAGACCGACATGAATTCCGACCGCTCCTATTGCAATCCCCAATCCCTGCTTCCATTATCAAGCAAAAACGACCTAAGCCCGTGATGGAAAGAGGGGCTTACGGCGAGGAGGCCCTAAAAAGCGTTGCCGAGAACGTACCGCCACTATAGCGCGAAGGCAATCAAAGGTCAAGCGGCCTAAGATCAGATGAATTGATGCAAGTTGTTTTCTTAAAAGAAGTTTGGCATAATGCGGATCGAATTGGAGCGAATTTTTTCTGGTGCAATGGGAGTGGATTGGTTGTGGCAGGGATGTGGATTGGTTGCGTTAGGGATTCCAGGTCACGAAGTCACAATGTATACACCCCGCGCATTATGGATCGGTCTGCTCCTCTTGGGCTTCTATACCGCAACAAGCGGCTGTAACCGTCCGGCGTCAAGCTCTGGCCGCTTGGAAGCCGTTTGGGGGCGTCGGGGTATTAGTCCCGGCCGACTGCAGAAACCTCGCGCCATGGCCATTGATGCCAAGGACCACATCTATATCGTCGATATCACATCCCGAATTCAGGTCTTTGATATGGATGGCAATTACCTCCGTGGCTGGAAAACTCCGGCATGCGAAAACGGCCGTCCAACAGGTCTGACGATGAGCCAAAGTGGCCAGCTCCTGGTCGCGGATTCCCATTATTTCCGTATCCTTTTCTATACCACCGAGGGTATCCTCCTGGATGAAAAGACCATCGGTGGAACCATGGGTCAGGGGCCAGGTGAATTCAGCCTCGTCGCGGATGTTGTTCAAGATTCCAAGGGAAACTACTATATTGCCGAATATGGTGAGAATGACCGCATCCAGAAAATTTCATCCGATCGAAAATATTTGCTCCAATGGGGATCGCATGGTAACGAACCGGGTCAGTTTCAACGGCCGCAGAATCTGGCTATCGACGAACAGGATCGGATCTGGGTCGCCGACGCCTGTAACCATCGGATCCAAGTATTCGATACGGATGGCGAATTTCTTTTCTTGTGGGGCCAGCGGGGTGCCGCGCCTGGCCAGTTGTATTATCCCTATGACCTGGTTCTGGATGATCAGAATCATGTCTATGTTTGCGAATACGGCAATCATCGCATCCAGAAATTCACCCGGGATGGAAAATCGCTCGGATGCTGGGGATCAAGCGGGCGGGCCGAGGGTGAATTGTTCAATCCGTGGGCCTTGGTTCTCGATAGCCGAGGATCGATCCATGTCCTGGATACCAACAACCATCGCGTCCAACGGGTGAAGATGTGATCGGGATGTTTAAGTATTCTATCGTGTTCGACAACACCGCCTGGCTGTGGCTCTTTGCCCTGCTTCCAATCATTGGGTGGCTAGGTCGGCGGAGCCTATCGGGTTTGGGGAAGTGGCGGCGCGGTCTGGCAATCGGTTTCCGGTCGCTGGTGATGGCTCTTTTCATTCTCGCGCTGGCCGGTATGCAGACCCGCAAGACAATCGATCGAATGACGGTGATTTATATTCTCGATCAGTCGCTCAGTATTCCCGAACCGCAACGCCTGGCGATGATCGACTATGTCAACGGCTCGGTAGCTGAGCACCGCAAGGACGAAAGTCAGGACCGCGCGGGCGTGATTGTTTTCGGGCGGGATGCCGTTGTCGAATTTCCGCCGGTCGACTTCGATTTGCAGTTGGCGCCGCACATCGAGAGTCTGCTCGATCCGGAATTTACTGATTTGGCAAGTGCGATGCGCCGGGCGTCCGCCCTGTTTACTGGCGATACGGCGAAGCGGATTGTCATCGTTTCCGATGGGAACGAAAACCTCGGCGATGCCCTCCGCCAGGCCCGGGCCATGACGGCATTGGGGATTAGTATCGATGGGGTTGCGGTTCCCCTCGTTGCCCGGGACGAAATTTCTATCGACAAATTGGCGATTCCCCCCGATGTCCGCAAGGACCAACCATTCGAACTCCGCGTCGTTCTGAACCGCGAAACGACCGGCAAGACCGCCCGCCGGAATGTCCGGGGGAAATTGCAGATCACTCGCCGCGCGGCGGGCCACGAGGAAATCTTGGTTGAACAGCCGGTGGAACTCCCGCCCGGTAAGAAACCATTCACAGTCCGGGAAGTAATCAATCAAGCCGATTTCTACACGTACGAAGCCCGATTCGTTCCGGACTATCCGGCAGACGATGGCACGCTGCGCAACAATACGGAAACTGCCTTCACGTATGTCCGGGGGCGCGGCCAGGTCCTGTTCATCGTCGACCATGCCGAGCCCGGTGAATTCGACTTCCTGATCCAACGATTAAAAACCGAGGGAATCCAAGTCACCGTCCAACTCAGTAACCAGACATTCAGCTCACTGCCAGAACTTCAACGTTTCGATGCCGTCATCTTGGCAAACGTACCGCGGGCAAGCGGCAATTCCGCGGAATCTGTCGCATCTTTCTCCGACGAACAAATTGAAATTCTCGTCAACAACACACGACTTGGTTGCGGGCTCTTCGTGATTGGAGGGCCCAACAGTTTTGGTGCGGGAGGCTGGAGCGGAACCAAACTCGAGGAGGCACTCCCAGTCGAATTCCAGATCAAGAATGCCAAGGTAGCTCCGGTCGGAGCCCTGGCCCTGATGATGCATGCGGGTGAAATGCCCCAGGCAAATTATTGGCAGAAACGCATCTCGCTCGAAGCCATCAAGGCCCTTGGCTACACGGATTGGTGCGGGATGGTGCAATGGTCCGGCCGGGAAGATTGGCTCTGGAACGCCCGAAGAAGCGGGATGCTCCCAGTTGGTCCCAATCGAAAAATGATGATGGCGCGTGTCGATAGGATGAACATCGGTGATATGCCAAATTTCGATGCCCCGATGCAGATGGCTGCGAATGCATTCCAGATGCTGGATAAGGATCCTGATGCGAAACCGGCGGTCAAACATATGGTGATCATCAGCGACGGGGATCCGAATGCACCTTCCGCGGGTACTATCCGGGACCTGAACCGACTCAAAGTGACTGTCACAACCGTTTGTGTCCCATCGCATGGCTCTGCAGATGCCGGGTATCAGCAGGTGATGAAGAGGATTGCGGACCAGACGGGTGGTAAATTTTACAATGTCCAAAGCGGCCGAGCGCTCCCTCGAATTTACCAGACCGAGGTCCGCCGAGTTTCCCGTCCCCTCATTAAAAACATCTCGGAACCGGGTTTGCCTCCTACCCTCATCAATCTTCACGAGATGATGAAAGGTATCGATACCGACTTACCACCCATCACCGGTTTCGTCATGACAACAATCAAGGAGAGCCCGCTGGTGGAGGTCATCATGAGATCGCCCGCCGTGAAAGAGGAACGCAACGCCACGATCCTGGCTGGCTGGACCTACGGCCTCGGGAAATCGGTTGCCTGGACAACGGATGCCGGCGCGCGGTGGGCGAGAGATTGGACGAATTGGGAAGGGTACGACCGTTTTTTCAGCCAGATCGTCCGCTGGACGATGCGACCGATGGGAGACACGGAGAAATACACCATTGCCACGGATGTGCAGGGTAAAAAAACACGCGTCATCATCACGGCCCTCGACGAAGGCGATGAATACCTCAATTACCAGACCATGGCTGGTACCGCAATCGGGCCGGATATGAAGAAGCACGAGTTACGAGTTGAGCAGGTGGCACCGGGACGTTACGTGGGCGAGTTCGATTCCGAAGCGGCGGGGAGCTATTCCATCGCCGTGACGCCGGGTGCCGGGAAGGGGATGCTCTTGACCGGCGTCCATATCGGTTATTCGAGTGAATATCGCGACCGGGAAACGAACCGGCCACTCCTTGAAGCGATCGTGGAACTGCCAGCCGAGGGAGGGAAACCGGGCCAACTGGTTGAAGGTGCCCTCGATCGGCGCGACATGAAAAAGATGCTGGCGGTGGACCCATTCCGCCGGGACCTTCCCAAAGCGAAGTCAATTGAGGATATTTGGCACTGGCTTGTCATGTGCGGAAGTTGTCTCTTTCTGGCGGACGTTTTCATCCGCCGTGTGCAGGTCAGCCTGGACTGGATCCCTCCATTCTTCGCACGGGCCCGGGATTGGATGATGCGCCGCCAGGCCCCTGTCCGCCAAGAAGAGATCATCAGCCGGTTGAAACGCCGCAAGGCGGAGGTGGACACCACGATTGACGATCGGCGGGCCGCTTCTCGATTCGATATTCCGTCGGGCGAAGCGGAAAGCGGAATCCAGACAAGTATCCTGGAGCAAGCGACGCGTTCCACCGCGCCACCTGCGGGCCTGGGTCGTCCACCAGAACAGACTTTAAACACCGAACCAGAGGAAGAATCGTATACAGAGCGGCTCTTGAAAGCCAAAAAAGATGTCTGGAAAGACCGCGGGAAGGGATCGAAATCATGAGTACAGCCAAATCGATGGAAGAGCGAGCGGAAAAGTTCGTTCAACGTTATCAGGCCGTTCGAGAACAAATCGCTCGGGTCATCGTGGGGCATGATGAAATTGTGCATGGTGTGTTAACATGCCTCTTCGTGGGTGGGCACTGCCTGCTCGAAGGGGTCCCCGGCCTGGGTAAGACGCTCCTCGTCCGAACACTCGCTCAGACACTCGACTTGGATTTCTCGCGCATTCAATTCACGCCCGATCTGATGCCGGCCGATATTCTGGGAACGAATATGGTGATGGAATCGTCCAGCGGTCGCCGGGAATTCCAATTCCAAAAGGGCCCCATCTTCACGCAAATCTGCCTTGCCGACGAAATCAATCGCGCCACGCCGAAAACGCAGTCGGCAATGCTCGAAACCATGCAAGAACGCTCGGTGAGTATCGCAAACCAGGTCTTCAAATTGAAAGAACCGTTTTTCGTCATGGCGACGCAAAACCCCATTGAACAGGAAGGAACCTATCCACTCCCCGAGGCACAGCTGGACCGTTTCTTTTTCAAGCTGATGGTCGGCTACTCGTCGCGGCAAGAACTGAACACGATCATCGACCGGACAACCCGGAGTGTCCAAATTGTCCCCGACAAGGCAATGGATGGATCGGAAATTCTGCAATGGCAGAATGTGATTCGTGAAGTCATCATGGCCACGCATGTCCAGGACTATATTGTACGCCTTGTCCTGGCGACCCACCCCAATGGCCAATTCGCGTTCCCGATCACGAATCAGTATCTTCGATGGGGCGCCAGTCCACGCGCGGCCCAGACAATTGCCCTGGCGGCGAAGGTTCGAGCCCTCTTGAACGGGCGCTATAACGTCAGCTTCGAGGATATCCGAAGGGTCTATTTACCTGCCCTTCGGCACCGGGTGATTCTGAATTTCGAAGCGGAAGCCGAAGGAATCGGTACCGACCAGGTTCTCCTCGATCTTCTCGAAAAGGTATCGGAGAAAGCGGACCAACCAGCCGCGGCATCCTAGGATCATGCCCACATCAACCGAATCATCATTGCTCCCTCCCGATCTAGTGACACGGCTCGAACGGCTCGAACTGGTCACCCGAAAAATATTTCGAGGCCGTTTGAAGGGGGAGCGTCGCAGCCGGCGCAAGGGGCAGAGTATTGAATTCGCCGATTTCCGTAACTACGTGCCCGGAGATGACATCCGGATGATCGACTGGAACCTCTATGCCCGGCTCGAAAAGCTGATCTTGAAACTGTTCCTCGAAGAGGAAGACCTGCATTTTTATTCGCTGATCGACGCCAGCCCTTCCATGGATTTTGGCGAACCGGCCAAGCTCCAGTACGCCAAGCAACTCGCCGCCGCGCTCGGATTCATCGGTCTCATCCGCGCCGACCGTGTCAAGATCGAGACACTGGGCCAGAATCCGCAACATCGCAGTTCCGCGCTGCGGGGCCGGCGGAGCGTCTGGCGTATGATCGAACAACTGGAAACCATCCACGCGAATGAAATGGTAACGTTGGCGGATGGAATTAAAAATTTTTGCCTCCGCAATCGTGGGCAGGGGATTGTTGTCCTGTTGAGTGATCTGCTGGAAAAAACCGGTTACGAATCCGCGCTCCGGTACTTGCTCTCCCAACGGATGGATGTCTATGTCATCCATGTTTTATCCCAAGAAGAACTCGAACCGGAGATCACCGGCGATTTGAAACTTGTCGATTGCGAAGACGCCGACATTGCCGAGATTTCTACCAGTGCGCCTCTCTTGGCACGCTATAAGAAAACACTTGCCGCGTTCGTATCGGGTGCCCAGGAATTCTGCACCAAACGAGGAATGAACTACATCCTGGTAAACAATCAGGTTCCGGTCTACGAATTCGTCAGCAGTTATCTTCGTCGAAAGGGACTTGTCCGCTGATGTTCCCGGATCTCTTTCGAAACACGCTCACTCCCTTGCAATGGACGCTTGTCGCACTCGTCCCCCCGGCCATTCTCGCGCTCTACTTTCTTAAATTGAAGCGGCAGCCTTTGGAAGTACCAAGCACGTACCTGTGGCACAAGTCGATCGAGGACTTGCATGTCAATAGCCTCTGGCAGCGGCTTCGAAAAAGCCTGCTCCTCTTCCTGCAACTTCTGATCGTCTTCCTGGCCATTGGCGCCCTCTTGCGACCGGGTTGGAAAAGCACGGCACTCGAGGGGAATCGGTTCATTTTATTGATTGATAATTCAGCGAGCATGTCGTCAATCGATGTGGAGGGTAGCCGCCTCGCCCGAGCCAAGCGGTTGGCCAACGATATCATTAAGAAATTCGAGCGCGATACTGAGGCAATGCTTGTCACCTTTGCCGGACGGCCGCGGGTCGTTCAGGAATTCACGGATAACCACAGCCTCCTCAAGCAGCGGCTAGACACGATCCAACCGACCGCGGAATCGACGGAATTGCTGGAGGCACTCCAACTGGCAGATGGATTGGCGAACCCAGCCCGGATTGCCATCGAAGAGGATGGCAAAGAATACGAAATGACGGAACCTCTCCCGGCGACCGTATATATTCTCAGTGATGGCCGGTTCCGTAAGGTAGAAAATTTTTCGCTCGGCAATCTCCAACCGAGGTTCCTGCCGATTGGAACCCCAGCAGCGGAGAACTTCGCCGTGACCGCCCTTTCCACACGTCGGCACGAAACACGCATCGAAGAGCGGCAAGCATTCGGCCGAATATTAAATGCCACCGGAAAAGAAGCCGTGGTGACCGCCGAACTGTTTCTCAATGGTGAATTTCTGGATGCGAAAGCGATCAAACTGCCCGCGGGTGAATCGAGTCCCGTCCTGTTCCCCTTGGAGAATCCCCAGCCCGGATCTCTCGAACTCCGCCTGGCACTTGCCGGTCAACGGGACGACTTGAATCTGGACAATATCGGCTATGCGGCCATCGAACCGGCCACAACTGGCCGCGTGCTCGTCGTTTCGCCAGGAAATCCATGGCTCGAATACGTCTTCTCCACGGAGCGGATCAGGCAACTGGCCACTGTCGAGTTTAGCCGGCCGGATGTCCTGGGATTGGAAGACTATCGGAAGGCCGTCGAAAGTGGCCTCTACGATCTGGTGATTTTCGATCGCTGCCGACCCGCGGCGATGCCGCGGGCGAATACGGTCTTCTTCGGAACTCTGCCCCCATCCGACGCGTGGCAGCAAATGGCCATCCAAAGGATCGAAGCTCCACTGATTCTCGACTGGCATCGGTCCCATCCCGTCATGGCAAATGTCGAACTGGAAGCGATCCGAATTTGGGAAACGGCCATCCTCCCCATGCCGCCAGGCGCCCTATCACTCATCGATGCCCAGGATGGACCGATCGCTGCAATCGCGCCAAGGGAACAATACCAGGATATCGTGCTTGGCTTCGCGACCACCATCGATGGCGCCGAGGGGGAGGGATCGAATACGACCTGGCCAATTCAAAACAGTTTTCCTGTATTTTGGATGAATACCATCGAGTACCTGGCCGGGAAAAGCGAAGAGACGGGTGTGGTGGTTCACCGCCCCGGCGAAGCCGTCGAATTCGCCGTGCCACAAGCCCCGGAAAAATTGAATGTCGTGGCGCCGGATGGCAAACAATGGACCGTCCATCGTGGGAAGCACAACTTGTATTCATTCCTGGAGACAGGCACGCCCGGCATCTATGAAGCCCGTCTTGCCAACAAGGTGGTCCGCCGAATCGCCGTGAATCTCTTCGATCGGCAAGAAAGCGAAATTCGCCTCACCCAACGAACAACTACGCAAGATGGAAAAGAAATAACGGAAATAACACCCTTGGAAATCGGTTTCGTTGAAGTGAAGGGGATGCCCGACTGGCGGCCCACCCGCCGGGAACTCTGGCCCTGGCTTCTTTGCGCAGCCCTGGCGGTACTTGGAATAGAATGGTATATCTACAATCGTCGTATCTATTTGTAATCTGGCTCTTCCTGAATGGTTTTTTTACGACGAATGGATGACGGGATGCGGATTATTTTCAAGATCGCGCCGGTTCTCTCCGGCCGATCCTCTTCATGAGACCTCTAAATATTCATAGGAATCTTCATGACTTTGGGCCTTGTGCATCAGCGAAGGAAGCAGAGAGATCGGTCTGGTCGGAAGGTCTTTAATCGGCTTGTTGAAAACAACCTGATCCGGCGTGTCAGCTTTGATGAATACCGGCAAAAAGTCCAACACGTCTACGGTGGTCCCAAGGGGGCCTTGTTGGCAACTTGCAGTCTCATTTCGTTGCATGTTCCATTGGGTGAACGGATCTTCCGTTCTCGCAAATTTGATCTCTCCGGCTTTCATTCCATCTTGGATGTTGGCAGTGGAGCTGGTCAAATTGCCAAGCATGTCCTGAAATATGCCGACCCCCACGCCCAGCTGACCTGCGTGGATCTTTCCCATAGGATGCTCCGACGGGCCCGCAACCGCATCCATAGCAATAGGCCCTGCTATATCACGGCAGACATCACCCGGCTGCCATTCCAAGAGAGCGTATTTGACTGCGTGACCTGCGGCTATGTCCTGGAACATCTCCCCGATCCAGAAGCCGGCCTGGCTGAAATCGCACGGGTGATGCAACCCGGTGGCCGAATGCTCCTCCTGACCACCGAAGACAATTTCTCCGGCGCTTGGACGAGCCGCGTCTGGTGCTGCCGGACCTACAATCGGAACGAATTAAAAAAGCTGTGTGCGTCGCTCGGGCTCTGGTGGAACAACGAACTGTGGTTCACCCCGATGCACCGTGCCCTCCGAGCCGGGGGAATCTGCGTGGAAATCGAGAAACGGATCTCGTGAGACCTGACCGCGGGCTGGCCCAGATCGTTCATGAGCTTTTTTGCGACACATCAGCACAATGGGATCCCCCAACGTGTCGAAAAGCGCTTCCAGCCGAATGCCTTTTATTCCTTGCCAGAGTACCACTTGCGGCCACTCGCGACGAAATTCAGTGGATTTTTCGCAAAAAATCAAGAATTCTGGATATTATTGCATTTATTGGCCTAGAATCCTTGACATAAATGGGGGCTGGCATTACTCTAAAAGGGTGAGTTTTTCCGGGACGGGATGGAACGGTTGTTGACCTGTCCTGTGCCGGTTGCGGTTTGGCCGCATGCGAGGGAGCACTTTGCATGGAGGGCATCAAGAGGATGCCGTGATTGTGATCTGCTATTGCGTCGATTATTGATTTCTCCGTTTCAGTGCCAATTTCATCATCAGAGGTGCGGAATAATGAATAAGACCAGACTGTTGTTCGCCAGCTTGTTGGTTTGTGTTATGGCTGTCAGCGCGGATGCAGGATTGATCGTGCATCTGCCTCTTGATGGCAATCTGACGGACGTTGCGGGTGGCCATGAGGCAACGCTGACAGATGGTTTCTTTGGCCTGAACAGCTATGTTCCTGGCACGATTGGCAGTGGATTACA
>JAFGFZ010000002.1 GCA_016930815.1 Pirellulales bacterium
GGCTTCTCCTGTAAAAAAGACGTACTAACTCGCCCGCACCGACCGCGTATGTCACGGGCTAAGAGCTTAAAGCCATACATAGAAAGGATTTACGACATACTATCCTCGAATGAATGCGTATCCGTCCCGATCAGAACTTAGAGCCAGATCCGTCATTCCATGTCACTTCTTAATCGTGGCAAGTTACACAATCTATTCTGAATTTACCGAAAGGAGTGATTATTCCGCATCTAACGGTCCGATAGTTGTTTACACGGTGTGATACCGTGTGATACCCGGGTGGTATGGACATGGATCTCTTTGTTCGCATCATCCGCCCAGGGCACGAGCAGATGGATCATTTTTTTGGGAATACGGGCTTCGCCCGAATCGAGTTCGTTTGTAACATGCACGCCCCGTGCGGGCATCTTGGGATGTCCTGTTCGGCAGGCGGGATCAACATGGATTGCGGTCTTGACCCGTGTTAGGGAGAGCAATCGGATGAAGTTTCACGTCACTGGACTCGTCGTGGTTGGGATGGCTATTGCGTTGGCATCTTCCCCTGCCGCCGCCCAATATGCAGCCGGAGGTTACGGGCCGGTGCAACCGGCAGACGGGGCAGGTCCGATGTTCATGGATCCGGCCATTACCTACGCCGGGTGCGATGCCTGCGATGCCTATGGAAATCCGATCGATCCAGCCATGATGGGCGGCTACGGAGGCGGTTATGGCGGGTTCGGCGACTACGGCATGGGCGGTGGATTCGATCAAGCTGGCCTGCATTACTACGACCTCCAAGGCGATTTCCTCTATTGGATACGCGAGAAAGCGGCCGATCGGAAGGTTGCGTTCACCTCGCTCGGTATCGATGGGCCGAGGATTCTATCAACCGGCGATTTGGAGATCGGAGACGAGCCTGGATTCCGGCTCTCGGCACGACTGGACTTGGGGCCCTCGTCGTTGGTCGAAGCAATCTATTTCGGCACATTTGAATTCGGTTCAACCGCCGAAGTTGCCTCGGCAACGAACCAGCTCTTCTCGGTATTCAGCCAATTTGGTCTCGATCCTTTCGGCGGTCTGGGTTTCACCGATACGGACAACGCGCTCGTCCACGGCATCTCCTACGGTTCCGAGCTGAATAATGCCGAGATCAATTTCCGGCAATACTGGATTGGAGACAACCCACGAATTAGCGGGACCTGGCTGATGGGTGCCCGGTACACTCGCTTGACGGAGGATTTCCTGTTCTACACGCTGACCAACAACGGTTCCATGGACTACACCATCTCAACCGAAAACGACCTCGTCGGATTCCAGATTGGTGCGGATATGAACATGGTCGCCATGCAAGGGCTCCGGTTCACCGGCGAGTTTAAGGTCGGAATCTACAACAACCGCGTGAAGCAGCAGACCTCGATCGTGGCAACGACGGTTGATCCGAGTCTTTACGAGGCGATGGACGACAATCATGTCGCGATGATTTCCGAGGGCCGTGTCGGAGTTTTGGTCTATGTCCTTCCCAGCTGGACATTCCGAGCCGGCTATGAGGTCCTCTACATGACCAATCTCGCGCTGGCCGCGAACAACTTCAATGCCCAGCCACCCTTCCTTGGTGGAATCCGCACGCCATTTATCGACGACGATGCCGCGGCACTCTACCACGGCCTCTACGCCGGAGCGGAATTCATCTGGTAGTAAAGGATTCTTTCCTCACTTGGCCACGTAGCAGCGGAGCGTATGGTGGTCGAGGAGCATGGCGAATCCGAAAGGTGGCGGCGGGCCATCGGCATCTGGATAGATATCACCCGGGGATGGCGCGGCCGTATCGATAAAGAGCCGCCAGCTAAGCGATCTGGCGATAGCCGGGATAATAAACTTCTGCGGGTGCTGGCCTGCGTGGAGCAAAATCAATACGGGTCGTGCTGCAGGATCGTCGACGCCCGATGTGCCAAGCAGGCAGACGAGGCTCTGGGAGGCCTTGTGCCAATTGACCGACGTGCCTTCCGAGCCGAACCAGGAGACATCGGCCAGCGTCCCATTTTTATTGGATCGCCCGAGCAGAAACTCCGATCGCCTCAAATTCGGCTGGCGGCGCCGGAACGCGGTCAGCGACTGCACGAAACGGAGCATCTCCGCGTTTTTATCGATCAACTTCCAATGGAACCAGCTCGTCACGTTATCCTGGCACCAAGCATTGTTATTTCCCTTTTGAGTCCGCAGGACTTCATCGCCGGCCAGGATCATGGGGACACCCTGACTCAAGAAGAGCGTGGCCATGAAATTCTTCGTTTGGCGATTGCGAAGCTGCTGAATCGAGTACCGGCGTGTGAAACCTTCCATGCCATAATTGGAACTATAGTTGTTATTCTCACCGTCCTGGTTGTATTCCAAATTGGCCTCGTTGTGTTTCCGCTCATAGGAAACCAGATCGTTCAATGTGTAACCATCATGGGATGTGATGAAATTGATGCTGTGATACGGTTGGCGACCGCTTGGTTGAAACAGATCGCTTGAACCGGCAAGCCGGGTGGCCATCCGTCCGGTCATGTCGATGTCCCCTCGCCAATAGCGGCGGACATCGTCACGATACCGCCCATTCCATTCCGCCCAGCGAAGTTTCCCATGGGTTCCAAAGGCACCAACTTGATACGCGCCGGCCGCATCCCATGCTTCGGCGATAATCTTCGTATCGGCGAGCATCGGATCCTCGGCGATCTGTTCAACCAGGGGTGGATTCGGGATCAATTCACCATCCCGGTCGCGGCTGAGGATCGACGCCAGGTCGAATCGGAAACCGTCAATATGATAATTGTGAACCCAATGTCTCAAGCAGTGGAAGATCATCTCGCGGACAATGGGATGGTTTCCGTTGACCGTGTTGCCGCAACCGGAGAAGTTCTTATAGACCCCATCTCCGTTGAGCATGTAGTAGACGCGATTTTCCAGCCCCTTGAAACTCAACACGGGGCCGGCTTCGTTCCCTTCAGCCGTATGATTGAAGACGACATCCAGAATCACCTCCAGACCCGCAGCATGCAGCTCGCGGACCATCTCCTTGAACTGGCGGACCTGGTCTCCAGGTTTCCTGCCGATCATATAGCCACGATGCGGCGAGAAGAAGGCCAATGAATCGTAACCCCAATAATTGGCTGGATTCGGCTGGTTCCCAAGAATATCGAAGATTGGGAATTCGTGGATGGGCATCAATTCGACGGCGGTGACACCGAGTGCTTTCAGATAGGGTATTTTTTCCACGACGCCGGTATAGGTTCCCGGATATCGCACCTTGCTCGATCCGCTCTTCGTGAAACCGCGGACATGCAATTCATAAATGATGGTTTCGGCGAGTGGTCGCCGGAGGTGCCGATCGCCTTGCCAGTCGAAGGTATCGTCGACCACGACACACTTCGGTGGCCGGATAATCCCGTCTTCGGACCGCTGGAAACATCCAGCGAGGGCCCGTGCGTAGGGATCAATGAGCCGTGCCCGGCCGTTGAAGCGGTGACCAATCGTCGGATTGAACGGCCCGTCCGCCTGCAAATGGTAAAGGAGCCCCGCCTTCAAGCCGGGCACGAAAAGGTTCCATATGTCACCCCAACGATCGTTCTGGGGATGAAATTCAATGATTTCGGACGGTTCTTGATCGCTGACTCGGCGATAAAGGAGCACCCGCATGGCAGTCGCCGAATGGCTATAAACAACGAATCGGACACCACCATCCTGCATGATCGCCCCGTAAGGGAGCGGGTAGCTGAACTGCATGGGGAGATGCGGGTGAGGCATGACAACAGGGACGGGAGTCGAAACGAGAAAATCGGAAGTCTGGGTGAACATCGAAGATTATTCGGATCGCGGGGAGTGAAGGAAAGGGTAAGAGAGGACGAAGTGCGTTGGCAAGGAGGGTTCAAGAAGATAGATCCGATGCAGGAAAAAATTCCGGGATGATTACTCTACCCGATTCCACCAATCGTCCTTATCCTCTTGACCGGTCCTAGGTTAGTGCTTGCTATGTGCGACTAGAATTTCGTCACAATGGGGCTAGCATCTTGATACATAGACAATCCCCACGGCAGACATTCGTTGCTTCCTACGGCCGATCCGATCCGCGCATCCTGCATGGCCACTTCCATTTGAGGAGCTAGCAAGACCCAAAGCCATTGGCCACCTCAAACGTGATCATCCGGATTCGCGTGTGCTGAATTTCGCAATGGTGAGATGGTGGTAAGTCTCACCCGGCCGGAGAATGACGCTTGGCCAATCTCCTTCGTGGTGGATTGCATCGGGATAGTGCTGCGTTTCGAGGCAGAAGCCATTGTATTGCCGGTAAATGGCTCCTCCCTTTCCGATCTGGGATCCATCTAAAAAATTGCCGGTATAAAACTGGCAGCCCGGCTGATTGGAGAAAAGTTCCATCACGCGGCCACTCTCCGGTTCCGTAATCCGGCCAAACGGCCGCAGCAAGCCGGGACCTTTGTTGGGGATGATATTGTGGTCGTAGCCCTGCGGGTCGTTCCCGATCCGCTCGAGATCGCGGCCAATTGTTTTCGGGTTCCTGAAATCGAATGGCGTCCCATCAACAAGCGCGATTTCGCCCGTGGGGATCAATGAGGCATCCACTGGCATATAGCGATCCGCATTGAACTGGACGATATGATGACGAACGGTTCCCGAATCATGCCCAGCCAGATTCCAATAGGTATGCTGAGTCAAGTTACAGATGGTCGGGGCATCCGTTGTCGCCGTGACCTCGATTCTAAGTTCGTTCCGGTCTGTCAGGGCATACGTGACGGAGACATCCAAATTTCCTGGATAGTTCTCCTCCCCATGAGGAGAAATCCGTCTGAACTGGATCGCGGCCGCTTCGGGCATTTCGAGTGGCGCTGCATCCCAGACCCATTTATCAAAACCCTTCACGCCACCATGCAGATGGCTTCCGTTGGCGTTGACGGCCAATTGATAGGTCTTTCCATCGAGTGTGAAACGCCCCTTGGCGATGCGATTTGCGCAGCGGCCGACAATACTACCAAAATAGGGCGACCCCGCAATGTAACTATCCAGGGTATCGTATCCCAACACGATATCGGCCATCGACCCCTTGCGGTCCGGCACATAGAGAGAAGTGATAATCGTTCCGTAGTTGGTGATCTGCATCGCCAAGCCGTTGAGATTCTGCAATGTGTACAGCATCACTGGCTTGCCGTCGATGATTCCCCAATCTGTTTCTTTCATCGTCATCCAATCCACACGATTTTTCGGGTGTGTGCCGTGGTCAGGAGACCACGACATATCAGGGGTCAGGAGACCACGCTTGCCGTGGTCAGGAGACCACGCGTGTCGTGGTCAGGAGACCACGACATATCAGCGTCGCGGTGTCGTGGTCAGGAGACCACGACATAACAGGGAAAGACCACGCTATATCAGGTGATTGCCATCGCTCACTCTTCGACTTCTTCGGTCGCATCGATATCAAATGCTTCGTGGCAGTCATCGCAACTTTTTTGGAGGATATCCTTTTGTTTCGCGACCGCATCATAATCGCCGGCCATGGCGGCCTGTGCCACTCCGCCAGCCGAATCGCGCATCAGGATGCTGTAGCGATTCCAATCGGCCAGTTTCTGTTCGATTTGCGATTCGTCGTCCAGGACATTCTTGATCGCTTCCTTGGCAGCATCGGTATCCACAAGAGTCGCCTGTCCGATCACCGCCAGCAGTGCCGCTTTCCCCGCCGCATTCTCCTTTCGTTTCGTCAGTGTTGATTTGCTCTTACTGTACTGTTTCAAATTATTATGCACGGTTGTCACCTGTTTCATGAGCAGGACCAATTCGCATCGTTTCTGCCATGAGAGCGGTTTCCCTCCATTCGCACCATTGGCGATTCCTTGCTGGAGTGCCTCGAATGCCGTCTTTGCTTTGGCGTAGCCGTCCGAACTGGCCACCAGATCCTCAGCCAATTCGACGAGTCGAGGCGCGGATGGTTTCAGGGCGGAATCCTGATCGTGCAATCCCAGCGTCATGAACAGAACCACGAGTGTCGCGCCATCTTTCGCAACCCTGGTCTTAGCGGAGTCGGAATATCTCGATCCATCGGCTAATGATTGCTCCAGCCGCTTGGTCATGTAGTATTCCACTTGGGACATCAGAGCCGGAACGGAAGCAAATTCGGAAACTGAGGGCGATTCGAGGGGCGCGGCAGTCATCCAACCGGCGAATCCAGCCAGGGCACATCCCAAGCCCAAGAGACTTGCAATCCATAGGCGACCACGAGTTGCCAGGGGGCGAGAGTGAATTTGGTCATAATGCGGCACGTCGGTTTCCTCCATTGGAACATAGAAAATTTAGGGCATGGAATACACCACAGGCGATGAACATTATCGAGCCCTGCGCCGCAAATGAGCCAGGGCGACCAACGGGAGCCCGGCATTTGGCGGGAATCGCTCGATGCCCAGGGTTCAATGA
>JAFGFZ010000322.1 GCA_016930815.1 Pirellulales bacterium
ACGCGACTACAGCATGCGGATTTGGCTCGATCCGAACAAACTGGCCTCGCTGCAGTTGACCGCCACCGATGTCATTCGCGCGATTCAAGAGCAGAATATCCAGGTTGCCGCCGGCCGGATTGGCCAGCCGCCCATGCCAGCCGGGGCCAATGTGCCCTTCCAGCTACCGATCACCGTGCAGGGCCGTTTGACTAGTGAACAGCAATTCGAGGACATTATTGTCAAGCGCGGCGAGCAGGGCCAAATCGTTCGCCTGCGTGATGTGTCGCGCAAAGCGAAGTACGATGCGTCGGGCCGCGCGATTGAGAAGGGAATCGAGCTGGGCGCTAAGAGTTACGACGTCAACAGCTACCTCAACGGGCAGCCCACGGCCACTTTGGCCGTATTCCAACTGCCAGGATCCAATGCCCTCGACACGGCGAAACTTGTACGCGAGAAGATGAAAGATCTCCAGGCCAAGGGGAAGATACCCTCCGGAATCGAAACCAGGATCGAATATGACACGACCGTGTTCGTCCAAGAATCGATCACGAGCGTCTATCACACGCTCATCGAGGCGTTCGTGCTGGTGTTCATCGTCGTGCTGGTCTTCTTGCAGAACTGGCGGGCCACGATTGTGCCCATGGTCGCTGTTCCAGTATCACTGATTGGCACGTTAGCGTGCATGCACCTCTTCGGCTTTTCACTCAACAATCTGTCACTGTTCGGATTGGTCCTGGCGATCGGCATTGTGGTTGATGATGCGATTGTGGTGGTGGAGAACGTCGAGCGATTGATGGCCAAAGGGTCTTTGCCACGAGATGCCTGCCGGCAGGCGATGGACGAAGTCACCGGACCGGTGATTGCGATTGCGCTGGTCCTATGCGCCGTTTTTGTACCCACCGCGTTCATGGCCGGCATCAGCGGCCAGTTCTACAAGCAGTTTGCCCTGACCATCGCAGCCTCCACGGTCATCTCGGCGTTCAACTCGCTGACGCTCAGCCCGGCGCTCTGCGCTCTGCTTCTCAAGCCGCACAGTCAGGGGGAAGCGGGCCATGGCCACCGCGAGGCACTGCCGCGGCTCGGCATTGCCCTCATCGGTGGACTGATCGCCTATGTCTACTTGACCGGTTTCGCGGCGCAGTTGGCCGGTATCGAAAGCCCCGCGACCGAAGGGCATGCAGGGCATGGGACCCCTGCTCCGATTTGGCTTCGCATCGCGGTATTCGCCGCGGGTGTGGTGATTGGATGGCTTGCCAGCAAGCCGGTCAATTTCATCCTCGGCAAGTTCTTTAACGGCTTCAACCGGGTGTTCGATATAGCGATCCAAGGCTACGGCGCGGCGGTGGCCATGTTTCTTCGCACCTGCGTCATCGGATTGGCCGTCTACGGCGGATTGATGGTGCTCACCTACCTCGGCTTCCAGGCCGCACCGACCGGATTCATCCCGGACCAGGATAAAGGCTACCTCGTCATCAACGCGCAGTTGCCGGACGGCGCCAGTCTGGCACGAAGCGACGACCTGATCCGAAGGCTGAGTAAGGTTGTTCACCAGATCGACGGCATCGCCCATACGATCGACCTGGCCGGATATTCGACCATTCTGGGCACGAACCTCTCCAATGTGGGAGGTTTGTTTGTTATTTTAGAGCCGTTTGAAAAGCGGGCGGGAAATCCGGAACTCAGCGCGCCGGCTGTCATGGCTAAGTTACGCACGCGTTTCGAGGAATTTCCGGAAGCCCAAATTGCCGTCTTCGGCGCGCCGCCGGTTGAGGGTTTGGGGAGTACCGGCGGCTTCAAACTGCAGGTGCAAGACACGAGTGGCGCGGGATTGCGGGCGTTGCAGGGCGCCGTGCAGAATTTCGCCGAGCAAACCCGCGCGGAGCCGGGACTGGTCGGCGTTTTCTCGACGTTCAGCGTCGCGCAGCCGCAACTCTATGTGGAAATCGACCGCGAAAAAGCCAAATCGCAAAACGTGTCGCTCGATGAAATCCATACCGCCTTGCAGGCATACCTCGGCGCGGCCTACATCAACGACTTCTCCTTCCAGAATCGTAGCTGGCAGGTGAACATTCAGGCAGATCCAAATTTCCGCACGCGCGTTGAGGACATTGGTAACTTGGAAGTCCGCAATGGGGCGGGGAAGATTGTTCCACTCCGGACACTGATCCGGATCAAGAACACGAGTGGTCCGTCGATTGTTAATCGTTACAACCAATACCCATCGGCCGAACTTAATGGCGCCTCCGCGCCAGGCGTGAGTTCTGGCGAGGCGATCGACATGATGGAAACCATCGCCGCAGCCAGCCTGCCCAGCACCATGGGCACCGAGTGGACCGAATTGACGTATCAGCAGATCCTCGCGTCGCAGGATCTTTTCACCAAACTGGCGTTCCCGCTAGGGGTCCTGTTTGTGTTCCTCGTGCTCTCGGCGCAGTATGAGAGTTGGTCGCTGCCGTTATCGATCATTCTGATCGTGCCGATGTGTTTGCTGGCCGCATTGACGGGTATCTTTTTGGCGAAGCTGGATGTGAACATCTTCGTGCAGATTGGTCTGATCGTCCTGATCGGGCTGGCGGCCAAGAACGCGATTCTGATCGTCGAGTTCTCCAAACAACTGGAAGATACGGGCAAGAAGCGATTCGACGCGACGGTGGAAGCCTGCCGGCTGCGATTGCGACCGATTCTCATGACCTCGTTCGCGTTCATCCTGGGAGTGGTCCCGCTCGTGTTGGCCAAGGGTGCCGGCGCCGAGATGCGGTACACACTAGGGCTGGCCGTTTTTAGTGGCATGTTGGGTGTGACTATCTTCGGTATCTTCTTCACGCCAATTTTCTACTACATCATCCGCTGGTTCGCCACGCGGCATGGAAATGAGGGATAGTCAGCAAGAGATCGGATTCCAGCCCACTGTCCAAGGAATTACCGCCGACTTGGAGTCGATGAAGCCTTCATTGCCTGCAACACCGAGCGCCGACTGAGTCATCCAGCCAATATTAAGGACCTTGGCGACTGGGCGTTTTGCGAAGGTATCAACCGCTTCGTCTTCCACCGTTACGCCATGCAGCCGTACTTGACTCTCCACTACAGAACCTGGGCCAGCAAGATTATGATCGCCAGTGCATCAGTCGCCGGTTCCGGGATGGATTCCGCGGTCGTCCGTCTCGCGTCGGTCAAACCTAGCCCCCGCTGCCAGATTAGAAAGTCATGTCCATCCTCGATCTGAATAGTGCCTTTGATAATCCTCCACGCCGAGCCAACTCCATCAACAATCACAGTGCCAGACGAGCCCTCTTCATTCCCGATTTCGTGGCGGTGGCCGGAACTGGTTTGGTCGGAATTACTCACGATCCCGCGGTTCCCGATCAGTAGCACCCCGTTTCCTTCACGACCCACCAGAAGATTGCGTCCACAATGCCAGCTTGATCCCACACCATCGACAATGACAGCCCCCGAGGAACCAGGTTGAAAGCCGATGCAAGATAAATCGGAATCTGTGGCCGTCACGAAGACGTCTTCACCGCCCGTGATCGACAGCGAACTGTCACCGTCATTGCCAACAAAGATGCCACGTACATACAATTAGGAACCTAGTCCATCGACGACGACGCTGCCAGTGGAATCCTTGCTGTCACCGATATAGGCCCTATCCTCCCTCAATGATCGAGATCTGGCCAACTCCGTGTTTGGCCACCCATAGATTAGTGCCAGTGTTCCATCAGCCGTGTTGCCGACAGCTAATGCGTCCGAATCCAGGTCGAGAGGATCCGGCACCGGGTTCGTTATCGGAACCACCGTGTTCGAGGGGTCTGGTACGACATCGATCGCGCCGATGTTCTCGGGATCTACGATGATATCCGCATACGAAAGTGCGGCAATTGCCGAGAGGGAGATGGCAATCAGCGCACGGAACAGGAAGTGAACAAGCATTGATGTTTCTTCTTAATCGTGAGAGTCCTTTCTGGGATGAATACTTAATATATCTCTCACTGAGGCTGGAATTATTCTAGGAAGGGAGGTCAGGTTCGATGATACCGCGTCTATTTTGCTGCCTTCGCTCGCCCAATTCCTAAGACCAATAGCACTAAGGAGATCAGCAGCCCAATCGACGATGGTTCGGGAATAATGTAGTAGAATACCCCAATAACCCCGTTGGTATGGTCTCCATATTCTGCGATGCGAGTGCCTGCGCCCGTGTGGCGATTGATCATTGTGATTCCTCCTCTTTGCCACGCGGAGCCGAACAATGTTCCATCGGGACTAGAAGTCAGATTCGAAACGATGCCGATGCTCGTGCCAGAGAAGATCATAGTTTCCAGTGTTTCGAGGTCGATTTCCATGAGTCGGCCAACAGGTGCCCATCCATACAATGTCCCATCAGGAGTGAAGGCAAGCCCGCCATCGAGGTCTTCGATCATCCCAACTTCCACGGCGTCGGCTGTCTGGCCGTCGATCTTGTAGAGTCGAGGACCAAAGCCCATGCCGTATATCTGGTGGGTCTGGGGCTGAATAGCGATTCCTCGAATGAATGGGTGGCTTCCAGTGACAGGAACCTGTCCAACAAGTGAGGCATTACCGGTGAATAGATCAATAGTATACAGGCGCCCCTGCTCGCTACCGGCATAGATGCGTTGCTCAATTGGATGCCATGCAAAGCCTGTGAAACGATCTGACAATTTGTCTACTTCAGTGATAAGCGAAAGCTCATGCGTGTTTAAGTCGAATCGATAGAATCCGCGCGGAGAACCGTTGTAAGGATTCTCATCGAACATGACGAGTCCTTCATGAGGCAAATCTGCTATGGGAGAGGCATCCGCATTCTCTGTTGGATTAAAGGTACAGAGGAAGAACTGTGCAAGTCCAACTACTAACAAAATTCTTGGTTGTGTTATCATGCTCACTCCTTCAGAGAATAGAGTAGAATTGTATCAGAATCAATCGTGTGTCCACTGAGGTCAGCCAGTCACCCCCTATTCGTTATTCACAGACAGTCCATCTCTTTCTCCCAAAGGTAATCATCAGAGCATAGCCGATTAAAACAGCGAGAACACAGCTGTTCGGTTCAGGAACAACGTGGATGAGTTGGCCTCCCGATAGCACAACGGTTGCAGCAGAGTCGATCGACAGATTCCGATAGTAGACGGTAAAGCCATTCAGGTCCAAAATGGAATCGGGGCCAATATCTATATTGCCGATATAAACCGCTTCATTTCCTGTCATGTTATCGAATGCATCCAGAAAGAGAACGCTTCCAGCAGTATCACCGCCGACCACAAGCGATCTAAACGAAAAATTGTCATGGAATCCTTCCAAAATTGGGCCAAAATCCTGGCCTCCAACCTCCAGGGAACCAGCGGCCGTGTTGCCGCCTTCGAACTGAACTGTTAGATGATTCAGCCCGTGCAGTTCTTCTGGTTGTCTGGACTGAATCGCGAAGTTCGCACCGGTCATGCGGATGGTTGCGCCTGGCACAGCTGTCAGAGACGCGGTGGGCCCCAAGAGAAAGGACTCGTAAATCTCAACGTTAGCTTCAGGATTCAAAATAAGCAGCTCATTGATTCCGGTCACACTGTCGCCGACGACGACATCGTTGAATACTACCGAGCCGCTGTGGATTTCGAACCGGCCGTCTCCGTAGTGGGTCGCCATATTCGTCCCGCCGGTGGCTCCGATAAGCAGTTGATCACCGGATACGTGGGCCGCGCCGTCAACTATATACGTGCCATGCGAATC
>JAFGFZ010000323.1 GCA_016930815.1 Pirellulales bacterium
GTACCGATTCCCATGCATTGGAGCCGCCGGATTGTCCGGCGGACGAATGGTCCGGAAGTTGTCGGGCATGTTGTCGCCCGTTTCTTGGGAATTCCGTCTGCTCCACGGATGCTTCGCCGTCGCCGTAAAACCAATCGCCAATTTGCTTTACCGCGAAGCAAGCGTTTTCCGAACGTCCATGATGCGTTTGTGCAACGGGCGAGCTATCATTTGAAGGATGCCCGGGTCCTACTCGTTGATGATATTCTGACAACCGGTGCCACCTGCGATGACGCCGCGCGTGTCCTTCGGTCGGCCGGGGCGGAACATGTGAGCGTGCTGGTTCTAGCGAGGACTTTACCACCAGAATCCTAGGCCCAGGCATAGGACCTTGATCCGCGGATCACGGATCCGCGGATGTCTGGAACTTTTGATTGAGTTGCAATGTAGCCTGCATGGGAAGGTGACAGATCGACATGGCACGTACTAAGCGGCAAATCGAACCGGTTCGTCGACCCACCAAGCCGTTTCGCCGGGCTGTCCTGCGCGGGCTGGCCGTGTTGTTGCCGCCCCTGTTAACGATTGTCATTTTCATCTGGGTTGGAAATACAGTCGCCGATTATTGTCTTGTGCCGCTCGAAAAAGGCGCACGGTGGATTCTCCAATCTCAGGCCGACATTCGTAAACCGGACGAACTGGGGACTGTAGAAGTGGGCACGGATGGCAGCGTTAAAATTGGGAATCGAACGTACATGCGTGTTGCGGATGGTAATTTTGTGCCGGATTATGTCGTCCAAAATGTTCGTAAGAGAATTGGCCACGATACGATGCCCGCCACGGCGAATGGAGTCTATGAGAAATACATTGATCTAAATATTCTGCGCCGTCTTTATGTCATCCCGGTCTTTTTGTTCTTTTTTATCGTGATACTCTACCTGATGGGGAGGTTTCTTGCTGCCGGCATGGGCAAGTTGTTCCTCCTTCAGTTCGAAGGGCTCGTGCACAGGATTCCATTGATTCGCACTGTGTATTCCCCAGTCAAGCAGGTAACGGACTTCCTGTTTAGCGAACGCGAGATCGAATACACACGCGTCATCGCCGTGGAATATCCTCGCAAGGGTATTTGGTCGCTCGCCATGGTGACTGGCGAAAGCATGCTCGATATTCGCGGTGCCGCGAACGAACCGGTTCTTTCGGCCCTTATTCCAACGTCACCGATGCCGTTTACCGGTTTCACGGTGACCGTGAAGAAGAGTGAAACGATTGATTTGAATATTACGATTGACCAGGCATTCCAGTTTATTGTCAGTTGCGGTGTCGTCGTTCCCCCGCATCAATTGGCCAAGGCGCTGGCGGACCAAAGGTCGAATACTGCCCAAACCCCCGTGGATGAGCCGAGCCAGGTCGCCAATCCCTCTGCCGACAGCTAAGAGACTGCAAGAAATCAACTTCCCGGAAAGTTGCATTACTCCGCGAAAAGACCTGCTTTCACGGAGGGGAAGCCGAAATGGATTGTCGAACAGCTATTCATCGAAGTGGCATCGAATGATTCTGTCCCCTTTGACGAATTGCCTTGGATAACATACAAAGGTGGTTAACCCGGTGGTCGGTGAGGGGTCTCTGCAATGGTGACCTTGCGAACCTGGTCAGGGTGGAAACACAGCAGCCATAAGCTCGTGCCACTTTGTGTGGGGGCCTCTCACCAACCGCCGTCTCATGTGATAGGCGATCGTTCTGTTCAGGTGCCATGACTGAGTTACTGCAATCCCAAGCTGATTCCTATCTTGTCGTCGCCAGACGTTATCGGCCGCAAGTATTCGAGGAGCTGATCGGCCAGGAACATATCGCCCGTGCCCTTGCGGGTGCAATCACGGCTGGCCGTGTGGGGCATGCTTATATCTTCACCGGAGCACGCGGTGTCGGAAAAACGTCAACGGCCCGAATTCTGGCCAAAGCGCTCAACTGCGAGAAAGGGCCCACTCCCGTTCCGTGCAACGAATGCGAAATTTGCCGTAGCATTACAACCGGTGAGGATGTTGATGTTCTGGAAATCGACGGTGCCAGTAACCGGGGGATTGATGAGATACGGCAGCTGCGTCAAAACGTCTCAGTTCGTCCGAGCCGGGTTCGTTTTAAGATTTATATTATCGATGAAGTGCACATGCTTACCAAGGAGGCCTTCAATGCTCTCCTGAAGACACTCGAAGAACCTCCCGAACATGTGAAGTTCATTTTTGCGACGACCGAACCGCAGAAAGTACCCATCACGATTCTCTCGCGCTGCCAGCGATTTGATTTTGCCGGCATTAGCCCACAGGCCATAGAAGCACGGCTTGGTACTATCGCCCGGAACGAAGGTGTCGAGGTGGAACCCGAGGCGCTGGCCATCCTCGCGCGACGGGCAGCCGGTTCGATGCGGGATGGTCAATCGCTCTTGGAGCAGCTGTTGGCCGCTGGTGGCCAAAAAGTCACGGCCGATGCCGTAACCAACCTCCTTGGCATTGCCGCGGCCGCCCGAATCGGCCGAATCGCCGAACGGCTCCTGGCTCGCGACGCAGCCGGGGCGCTTGCTGAAATGGATTCGGCGGTTCGCGAGGGCACGGATATGGGGATGTTGCTTGAGCAACTGCTCGGTTTCTTCCGAGATATCCTTCTTCTAGCCGTGGGCGGGAGCGATGACCAGATTCGATTTGCCTTGCCGTCCCAGTCGGAACAGATTCGGATATTCTCCAAGAAGGTGGGACCGGAAACACTTCTCGCCGCGATGCAGATCCTCGATCAATCGGTTGGAAGGACCCGGATGACGGTTGATACGCGGACAATGGCCGAGATGGCCCTCGTACGGATCAGCCGGCTGGAAGATCTCGACGACCTGTCGGATGCAATTGCCCATTTCCGAGACCATCCGGTGCCCATTGCAACTGACTCAAAAAAAAACGACCGATTGACCGCTAGCAAACCACGTTTGCCAAAATCGAGTCGAATCACGGATCGCCTGCCAGCTGCCAGCCCTTTACCAACTGGCGAGAAGAACCGGGCGTCAAGAGAGATAGAGCCACCGGGATCCACTCCACGCGGTCCAATCCGATCGATTCCACTCACCGCCGCGACGGCAGATGCTCTCTGGCATCAGGCAGTCGAATCGATCGGCGGGATCCTGGCTGGGAATGCATCCATGGCTGCCCGCGTCGAACTTGATGGCCCGGATCGGCTAGTCGCCATTTTCGATGAAAAGTATACTTCTTGTATGGAATATTGCCAGCGGGCCGATCACCAAGAGCGTCTTCGTGAAACACTCGCTGCAATTGCTGGCTCGCCTGTTCAGTTGAGGCTGTTCCTGGAGAAGCAGGAAGTACACACAAAGTCACCACAATCCACGCGGCGTTCGCGCCGCCA
>JAFGFZ010000324.1 GCA_016930815.1 Pirellulales bacterium
CCGGTGCTAGTCGTTGATGAACCGATGATCGGCTTGGATCCCCACAGCGCTCGGCTCGTTAAAGATCTGCTAAAAAGGAGGGCTGCCACCGGTGCCTCCGTCTTGATCTCAACGCATACACTCTCCGCGGCTGAGGAAGTCGCTAGCCGGATTGGGGTGATGGACAACGGACGCCTGCTGTTCGATGGGACGGTGGATTCCCTTCGCGAACGGCTGCAAAAAGTGGAAGGATCCCTGGAAGATCTCTATCTTGCCCTGGTCCAACAAGCCAATGGCGACGAAGAAACGCGCCAATCCGCATGACCCATGCGCCATTCGTTTGTGCCACAGGGCCTATTGCCAAGCAAGTCCAGTTCAAAGACACTGCCTGGTACCACCTACGGTGGGGAACGACCGTCCATGGCCGTTTTATTGCGGGCATCACCGGTACTCAGGATGGCATAGCCTTCATAACCGGCGCCAAAGAAGTTCTTCCGGATCACGGCGTCGGCGACATCTCCGACCTGAATGGAATCATCCCAACAGCCTGCCGGATATTCGATCGGCACTTCGTTGCCCTCGAAACGAACTGCCGTGCCTCGATCGGGCCACAGCAGGTCACCAGCCCGATGGTTGAACGAGGTGATGGAAATGACTTGTTCCTGTCGAATTTGATCTTTCGGTTGGAATATCTCCCAAATCCAACCGAATCCCAAGAAAAGAAGACCTGCCACGGCACCAGCGGTGATCAGGGAGCCGAGTGTCCAGGAGATGGGATTTGTCCTGAATCCCCGCCGCACGGTTAGCGGTAGATTGAAGAAGAAATCGAACACTCCATGTTCCAGCAGACCACCTCGCTCGCCAAAAACGGGCACGATGTGGACGATATCCTTGGTCCACTTCCCGGCAAGGAACCGGGCGAGTGCTGGATTATGGGTCGCCATCTGCAATGGAAAAGCCAGATATCCAACGACGTGGATAAAAGAGACTGGTGCGGCGATCCAGTAATTCTTCCAGTCCCGATCCTTGATCATCATGAAAATCACAAACAGGCCCCGGGCAATGGATCCGGGGGAAACGGGCGATAATTGGATGGCCGCGGCGGTTACCGTTCCAAGTCCCATGCATTTATCCCAGCTCATCTGTTGATAAACGAAGCAGTAGATGGCAACGGCAGCGCCAGCGACCACCATGACAACCTGGGTCACCGGCACCGTGCAGACATGAACGGCCCAGCAGCGGAGATATTTTTGAATATAGGGATCCTTGACTTCTCTCTTGATCCGATCTGCTTCGCTCTCGGTGAGCATGCCTTCCTCGCGGCCCGCCTTGACCTGCCCGAGTAAATATTCCTCTCGAAACGCAGGGACTCTTAAGAGTCGCACCATGAAGGAAACCGTTTCACGAATCTTCTGCCAAGCGAAAGAGGGCTCGGCAAGGAAACGATGCAGACGAGGGGGCATCCAGCCGAAAACGATCCGCTGGAGCCAGTATCGGACCGGCCGATGGACGAGATTGAGAATCCGATCGTCACGCATGCGACCATCTCGTTGCCACTGGACAAGTGTTTCAATGCGGGATCCTTCCATTGCACGAAGAAGGTACGAACCCGACGAGCAACACCGCACGATGTGTTCGCGGGCCCTCGCATTGCCCCAGAGCTTGAGAATCCGTTTGCCGAGAAATGGGAACAGGGAAACAAGAAAAAGAAGGAAAAAGAGTCCTTTCCTTTTCTCCAATTTCGCGGCATAGCCGGCATCGATTCGGTCGAGGTACTTCCAGTTCGTGATCGTTCCCGCTTGGATCGATCGACGCAGACTGGAATCCGTAACGAGTCGAACATGGTGGCCGGTCACGTCGGGCATCGATCTTCGATAGGCGGATTCCCGGATCTTGAGTTCGTCGATTGCCGGCTCGAGGCCCTGAAAATCGTTGGCATGTTCTTGGACAAACTGGCGGAATTTTTTCGGATCACTACGATCGAACTGAACCCATCGGCCGTGGATAAGCCCTTTCAAAATAAGAATGAAATCGGCGGGGCTCATGGGGAGGAATGGGAGCAAGGTTAAACCGGCCCGGAAATCGATGGCCGTGACGCCGGAATGGGGTGTGCTGTCGGTCGCCGTGCGTTTGAGGGCATTCGGTTGGCTCTTCATGGTCCACCATTCGTACTGGCGGGCGAGTTCACCGGCGCCCATTTCATGCAGTAGTTTCACAAGATCGTCCATGAATTTTTTCTTGGAAACATATTCGGGGCAGTTGTGGTCCTCCGGGACGGCTCCTTGAAAACGCCACCTTTGAAACAGCCTATCATCCACTTCGAATTTCCAGATCCTGCCGTCAATCCATTCATTGATTTCACCGAAGCTCTTGTTATCGGCGTCGTAGAATGTCGCGAACGTATCACAGACCGCGCCCGGATCCTGGAACCGGACCGCCGCGGCACGCCGGATGAGTTTCTGCCATAGGACACCCACCCGCACCGCGTCGGGATTGGCCTCGGGTCCGAAATGGCTCTGGTAGGCCAGGAAGTAGAGGAAGTTTCGAAAGGCACATGCGAGTCCGGATGGCGGTTTCAATATTTTTATGGCATAGTGCTTTCCTACCTCGAGCCCTTCAATGGCACCTTCGGAGTCTGTCAGTTGGACCTTGTAGACCTGGCCCGCGAAACCGCCGCCGACGAAATCCTTCACGGTAACAGTGATCTTGCCCTCGTTGGCTGGGACAATACCCATCCCAATGATTTTCAGCTGGTGGCCTGGATCGTAACAGGTTCGCTGGAAGGAACGCATCAGCCCCAGACGATTGAATTGGGACTCGAGTTCCTTGCGAAGATTGATCGCAGTGGCTACGTGTTCAGGCATACATCACTTTCTTGAGCTTCTGAATCATATCACACGTTTTTGGATGTTAAACCGCAATGACAGCTTGCGCGGATAACATATCCCTATCTTATTTTGCGACTGGATCGTGCTCAACGAGGTACCTCTCTTTACGTGTTCTAGGACCTTGGTATACTCTTGGTTGCATTGTACCGTCCAGTTGGATTGTGCTGCCCCGCACCATTGCGACCATTTTCTGGTCTGTAGTGAGGGCCACGGTTCGTATGAGAAGAAATGCAGGAGATTGGAACCGGTCGTGAATATTCATCTTTTAAGTGCGACGATCATCGCGGCTTTGGGTGGCTTCCTGTTTGGATTCGATACGGCGGTCATCTCGGGCACAACGGATTTGCTCGAGCAGGTTTTCGGGCTGGATCAGCCGTGGTTGGGCCTGCCGGGATCCTTCTGGCTCGGTTTGACAGTGGCGATCGCTCTGATCGGTACGGTGATTGGATCGGTCCTCGTTGGGAAACCGGCGGATCACTTCGGGCGGCGGAGCACGCTTGTTGTCATGGCCATCTTCTACTTCGTGTCGGCCGTCGGTTGCGCCTGGGCATGGGATTGGTGGTCCCTGCTGGCCTTCCGATTCCTTGGCGGTTTGGCCGTCGGGGGAGCTTCGGTGGTGTCACCGATGTACATCGCTGAGATTTCCCCGGCTCGTGTCCGTGGCCGGCTGGTTGCCGTCCAACAATTCAATATCGTGACGGGCATCCTGGTGGCCTTTTTTTCCAATTACATCATCCAGCAGATGGACTTTGGCCTGGATGCCTGGCGGTGGATGTTCGGTGTCGAGGCCATCCCAGCGGCAGCATTTTTCGGCCTGCTCTTCGTGACACCACGGAGCCCACGCTGGCTGATTACCCAGGGAGATGTCTTGGAAGCAAGTCGCGTCCTGGAAAAACTGGGGACTGACAATAATGACATCGCAACTGAAATTCGCGATATCCAGGAATCGCTCGACCTGGAACATCATAGCCTGCAGGAACCTTTTTTCCAGAAGAAATATCAAACGCCCATCCTGCTGGCCACAGCGATTGCGATGTTCAATCAACTTTCCGGAATCAATGCCCTGATGTACTACGGGCCGCATATTTTCCGTATGGCCGGCGCTACCGAAGGTTCCGACCTTTTGCAGACGGTTGCCATTGGCGGGACGAATCTGCTCTTTACGATATGCGCTCTGGCGGTCATCGATCATTTCGGGCGCAAGAAGTTGATGTTCGTCGGATCCATTGGATATATCCTCAGCCTCGGTGTCTGTGCTTGGGCATTTTACACCTATCAAGCGGAATTTCGCGCGTCGATCAATGCGGCTGATCAAGTGGACAAGGCGAAAGAGAGAGCCGAACAGTTCCCGGACGATCTGGAGGCACGGCAGGCTCTTTCGGATGCGCGCACAGCCGCGGATACGGCATCCCAAAACGCTTTCGTTGGCGGGACGATTGTTCTCGTGAGCCTTTTGGTCTTCATCGCGTCCCATGCCTTCGGGCAAGGTGCTGTTATTTGGGTGTTTATCAGTGAAATATTTCCAAACCGGATTCGTGCCCGGGGTCAGGCATTGGGGTCGTTCACGCATTGGATCATGGCATCCGCCATCTCCTGGACTTTTCCGATGATTGCCGAGGTTTCAGGTGGGCACGCATTCGCTTTTTATTCCGTCATGATGATTGGCCAATGCCTGTGGGTCCTCGCCATCATGCCCGAAACAAAAGGTGTCCCACTCGAACAGATCCAGAAACAATTCGGGATCGAGTAACCGCGAATTCCGGTTTTCTTGAGAAGAATCACCACAAAGGAGAATTGCAATGGGCCAGTCGACATCCAGAAGAAGGTTCCTTGAAAATATTTGTTTTGGAAGTGCAGGCGCTGCTGGGTTATGGAACATGGCATCGATGGCCGAAGAGCGGGCGCCACAAACGAAAACGCCTCCTTGGGCCAGCCGGCCAGTTCGGGAAGACGATGTGGGCACGGTTCCGACAGCGGCGGAAACGGCCTGGGAGCCGGTCTCGGATCGCAAATTGCGAGTCGGGATTGTCGGATACGGTGTTTGCCAGTTTGGCGCGGCATTCGGATTCCAAGATCATCCAAACGTCGATATTGTTGCCGTCAGCGATCTGTATCCCGATCGGTGCCAAGCGCTGGCCGGAGCCTGCAAGTGTCAGAAAACGTATCCATCCCTGGAAGAACTGATCCAAGACGACCAGGTCGAAGCCGTGTTTGTTGCCACCGATGCACCAAGTCACGCTCGCCACTGCATTGAAACGTTGCGGCACGGGAAACATGTTGCCTGCGCCGTACCGGCTGTTTTCGGATCGGTTGCAGATGCCGAAGAGCTGCATGAGACGGTTCGGCAGACTGAATTGACCTACATGCTGTTTGAGACATCGTGTTATCGCGACGATTGCCATGCGATGCGCCAGATCTACAATCACGGCGGATTTGGCAAACTCGTTTATAGCGAAGGGGAGTATTATCATTACTTTCCGACACCCCTCGCATCCTACAAGGAGTGGCGAACGGGATTACCTCCGCTCTGGTATCCAACCCATTCGGACGCCTACTATATTTGCGTTGCGGGAGGGCATTTTACCGAGGTGAGTTGTATGGGATTTCGGAGCCAGATTCCGCATCTAGCGGCGGATGGGAACCGGTACAAGAATCCTTTTGGCACGGAAGTGGCTTTGTTCCGGACCAGCGAAGGTGGCATCGCACGCATCACCTGCAGCTGGGATACTCCGGGGCTGGAAGGCGAGGTCGGTCGCGTGCGTGGTCAGCGTGGGTCCATGACCGGCATGACGTATCAAGGACTCCAGGAGAATCTACCGGATTTGAAGAAGCCGCCATTGCCTCCAGGCATGTCGGCAGGCGGGCACGGTGGATCGCACGGTTATCTCTGCCATGAATTCATCACGTCCATTTTGCAAAAGAGGCGGCCCCTAGTCGACGTGGCATGGGCTCTGAACATGTCGGTCGCCGGAGTGATCGCCCACGAGTCCGCCCTGAAGGACGGCGAACTGATGAAGGTGCCGCATTTCCAATCCGTTTGATGGAAGAACGTTTTCCGGATGACGGATCGATATGCTGGATTTCCTTGCCTCCGGCGATAGGGGGTCATTATACTTGTCTCAGCGAGGCAGAGCCATGAATCAGAAGATCTATCGAGTCAACGTTCGAGATCGGACCATCACCGAAGAACCGATCCCCGCCGCATATCGGAAACTGGGGGGTCGCGGTTTGACGAGTGCCCTCGTTTCGGCGGAGGTTCCGCCCCGATGCCATCCGCTATCGTCCGAGAATAAACTCATCATCGCACCGGGACTTCTGGCCGGCAGTCTGGCATCCACGTCGGGACGGCTATCGGTCGGTGGAAAAAGTCCTCTGACGGGTGGTATTAAGGAATCGAACGCGGGTGGAACCGCCGGCCAGGCATTGGGCTGGCTCGGTATTGCCGCGATTCTCTTGGAGGATCTGCCGGAAGATCCAGAGGCACGGTACGTTCTCAAATTCAATTCGGAAGGTGGCACGTTGGAAAACCACCCCGAACTTGCAGGGCTGGGGAACTACGCAACCTGTGATTCACTGCGTGCCATCTATGGCGCCAAATCGACTTCGTTCCTGACGATCGGGCCCGTGGGCGAGCTGAAGTTGGCGGCGGCCAGTATAGCGGTCACCGACCGCGAAGGGCGCCCGACTCGGCATGCCGGTCGCGGTGGATTGGGGGCGGTGATGGGTTCCAAAGGGGTGAAGGCGATCGTTTTGGATACAGCCGGGGTCCAGCGGCCGAAAGGCCATGATCCGAAAGCCATGCAACGGGCTAGTCAACGGCTGGCGAAACTTATGGCGGACCATCCGGTCTCCGGTGAAACGCTGCCCCTCTATGGCACGAACGCACTGGCCGAGGTGATCAATGCCGCAGGTGCCTATCCCACCCGAAACTTTTCCACCGGGACATTTGAGGGGGTTCACAAGATATCCGGTGAAACCGAACGGGACACGATCCTAGCCCGTGGCGGGAATCCGCGGCATGGTTGTCAGGCCGGTTGTACCATCCAGTGTTCGTCGATCTATCCCGGCGCGGATGGTGACTATATCAGTAAAGGACCGGAATACGAAACGGTCTGGGCCAATGGGGCTAACTGCGGGATCGACGATCTGGACGCCATTGCCCAGATCGATCGGCTGGATGACGATTTGGGTTTGGATACCATTGAAATGGGATGTGTCTTCGCGGTTGCCATGGAAGGGGGCCTCCTCCCATTCGGGGATGCTTCCGGTGTCATTCGCCTGCTTGACGAGGAGATCCGGCACGGGACACCACTGGGTCGAATCCTGGCATCGGGAACCGAGACAACAGGCCGGATTTTTGGCGTATGCCGGATTCCATGTGTCAAGGGGCAAGCGATGCCCGCCTACGATCCCCGGAGCATCAAGGGAATTGGCGTCACGTATGCAACTTCACCGATGGGCGCCGATCATACGGCCGGTTACACAATCGCCCAGAACGTGCTCCATGTTGGCGGCCAGATTCCGCCGTTGGAAACTGAGGGACAGGTTGATTTATCCCGCGAACTCCAGATTGCTACGGCCGCTCTGGACAGTACAGGATTATGCCTCTTCGTGGCTTTTCCGATGCTGGATGGTCCGGAAGTTGCCGAAGCGTTGATGGAGCTATTGACTGCCTACCGAGGTGAATCCTGGACACTGGACGACTACCTGGCTCTGGGACGCTCGACGTTGCACCGGGAACTCGATTTCAATCGCCGCGCTGGCTTTTCCCCAGTGGCGGATCGGCTGCCCGATTTCATGCGCCGCGAGGCTCTGCCGCCCCACGACTCGGTATTCGACATCCCTGACGAGGAATTGGATAAGGTGCATGAAACCATCCGGTGAGAAGATTGCGGTTTCTTTGAACCTGGCGGCGACGTTGCGGGATTATGAACCCGAGGCCACGCATGGAATGGTTTCCGTCGCCCTGGCGCAAGAGAACACGGCGGGATATCTTTTGGACCACTTGCGCATTCCCTGGCGTGCCGCAAGTTTCGTGTTCGTGGACCCTATGAAACGGCATCTGGACGATCAGCGATCGAATGGTGCGCGCGTCGACATCTTCCCACAGATTGGCGGTGGGTAAGTTCGATGCAGAACGTAATGGAAATCGCTGAGGATTCCGTCCATCCGGTCCGGTATCGGCTCACCGCGGATCAAGAAGCGCGTTTGTTCTGGTGGCTCCGCGGGCAAGTGGCCAGGGCGCAAATTCGGCAAACAGTCACGTCGGCGCGTCTCCGGGCGTCCCTGGTTCTTGGTCTGAGTCTTTTTTTCTGGTGCGGTCTTTTTGCTCTTTTCTACGAGGCATTCCAGTTCCTGGTCATGCACATGGGCCAGCCTGGAAGATCCTATCATGCGGACACGGTCCGGTTTATTTTCCATTTATTTCTGGCGTCACTGAATGTCATGCTGATTCTATCGGCGGCGATTATTTTCTATGGGGTTCTCTTTCGATCGTCCGAGACGCGGCATTTACTCACCACTCCCGCCCGGCCTGAACGCATTGTTCTGTACAAATATCAAGAAGCTGTGTTTTTCAGTAGTTGGGGGTTTTTGCTTCTGGGAAGCCCGATGATGATCGCCTATGGCATCGTTGTTTCTGCTCCTTGGTATTACTACGCCCTGCTTGCTCCATTGCTGATCTCCTTCGTCTACATCCCGTGTGGATTGGGTGCTTTGATCTGCCTTTTGATCGTCCGGTTTTTGCCTAGGCTTCGCCGAGTTGCCATTGGCATCGTTATCGCCGCGGTAGTCATTATTGGTTTGAAAGCGGTTTGGGCCACGCTTGCCCAAGAAGAATCGAGTCTGTTCCAGCGGCAGTGGTTTAACCAAACGCTCGAGCGGTTTCAGGCTGTGCGAAGCCAATGCTTGCCAAGCACGTGGTTGGCGGACAGCCTTCTGGAAGCGGCACGGACTCGACGGCGAACGATTGGCAAGGACCCACTCCATGAATCGCTGAAGTACCTTGGAGTCCTGGCATCCAATGCCGTGATGGTTCATGTCGTCCTGGTGTGGACTGGGGGGCGGCTTCTGCGAAAGGCCTATTGTGCCGTGATGGGGCAAGGGAATCGTTCCAACCGTAGGCGCTCGGCCACGCTCGACCGCGTGGTTTTCCTATTGCTTTTCATGTTTCCTTTGCAAATACGCCAGCTCCTCATCAAAGATTTGCGAGTCTTTCGCCGCGATCCGGTCCAATGGTCCCAGTTTCTTATCTTCTTTGCGCTTTTGATACTCTACTTCTTTAACATGGATCGGTTCAACCAAGGCAAGAACGATGTGAGCACGATCACTTGGGTGAACATGGTCAGCTTCCTCAACCTGGCGGTCGTCGGCTTGATCTTATCCACGTTCACAACGCGGTTTATTTATCCCATGATCAGCCTGGAAGGAAAACGCTATTGGATATTAGGGTTATTACCCCTATCCCGAGATACAATTCTATGGGGAAAATTTCTGTTTGCCGCGGGTGGTTCCTGGCTTCCCTGCTCGCTTCTTATTTTGCTCAGCGACATGCTCCTTCGCGCATCCGTGCTAGTGATCCTGGTCCATCAATACACATGCGTCTTGCTTTGCGTTGGCCTGGCGTCGATTGCCGTTGGTTTTGGAGCGGCCATGCCGAACTTGCGCGAGGAATCCCCATCGAAAATCGCCGCTGGATTTGGAGGGACGCTGAACTTGATCCTCAGCGCGATCTACATCCTGGTTGTGACACTCCTGACCGCCCTTCCAGCGCATTTCTATTCCATGGCCCTCGATAGCGGCCTTGGCGCTGCCTGGTTGGCGAAATTCTCTCTCCGGTTCTGGATGATTGTCGGATTGAGTGGAGCCGCATTCCTCGCCGCCATCGCCACATATTTCCCGATGCGCAGTGGATTCCGCGTGTTTCGAGAAATGGAGTTCTGATGGGAATTAGCATGAACACTTGTTTCAATTCTGCCAATCGGCCTGTGCGTGTTGGCGCCGTCAGCTACCTGAATACGAAACCACTGATCGAAGGACTGTCAACGGATGCCAGAGTGGAATTGATCCTCGATCTGCCAAGTCGCCTGGCCGATGCCCTGGCGGCGGATCGACTGGATGTGGCATTAATCCCGTCCGTGGAACTCTTCCAGCACAGAGATTACACGATTGTTTCCGATGCCTGCATCGCATGCCGTGGTCCTGTCATGAGCGTCCGACTCTTCTTCCGGGTCCCTCCAAACCACGTCAAAACGCTTGCCTTGGATGAGGGATCCCGAACCAGCAGGATATTGAGCCAATTGATGATTCGGGAGCTTACCCAGGATCCATTGGTGATCGAGAATCTGCCGATCGGATGTGGGCTCGATGCAACCCAGGCGGATGCCGTGCTACTGATCGGCGATCGGGCCATGCGTGCGCTAGAGAAATCCTTTGTCGAGATTTGGGATCTGGGAGATCGGTGGTGGCGGCTCAGGAAATTACCATTCGTGTTTGCTATCTGGGCTGCCCGCCCGGGTTTTTCCGATCCAGAAATTGGATTCATCTTAGCTGCGGCGCGGGATCGAGGAATCGCGAATATCGAATCCATCGCTGACCGCGAATCGAGGATGGTTGATATTCCACGCGCTACATGCAAACATTATCTGAGCCATCATTTGCACTTCACTTTCAAAGACGCGGAACGCCAAAGTCTGTCTGACTTTTACAAGGAGGCACGCCAACGGAACCTGGTTCCGGAAGGATGGAGCGGGCCTCGGAACGTGTTTTGAAATACATATCACCCTCCCGCTCGCGGGAGGGTCGGACGCGGTAGCGGCCGGGGAGGGTAAGAATGGAGTACCCTCCCCGGCCCTTACGGGCCGACCCTCCCAGAGAAAGGGTGTTGATTAGTACAGTCCAATGATCATTTCAGGCAATTTCAAAACAGACTCACCACACCGCCTCTCCCCGCAAGAGGGGCGAGGGAAGCCGTTTTTAGGATAGGCACTTCGCCGATTGGTTCCATGTCGCAGCCTGACATCCCTGAGATCCTTGAGAAGGCGGTTTTCGCCGAACGGCTGTCGGTCCACGACGGCCTCCAGCTGCTCGAATCGCACCAGCTGGCCGCGCTCGGCCGTGGGGCTGATGATGTCACGCGGCGTTTCCATCCGGAAAACTACCGCACGTACAATATCGACCGGAATATCAACTACTCCAACATTTGCACGGCTGGATGTAAATTCTGCGCGTTTTATCGTCCACCCCATTCGCCAGAGGGCTATCTGCTCGGTCTCGATGAAATCCTGGCCAAAGTCCAAGAAACCATCGACTTGGGTGGGGATCAGATTCTGTTACAAGGCGGGCTCCATCCAACCCTCGCGCTGGAATGGTATGAGGATTTGCTCCGATCGATTAAATCGCATTTCCCGCAGGTCAATATCCACGGATTCAGTTCACCGGAGATTTATCATTTCGCAAAAAAGGCGAAGCTTTCCCTGCGAGACGTTCTGGCACGGCTCCAGGAAGCCGGATTGGGAAGTCTCCCAGGTGGCGGGGCGGAGATCCTCGTGGATCGCGTGCGGCGGCAAATCACGCGGGGGAAAGTACTTACGGACGATTGGCTCGATGTCCATCGCCAGTGGCACGGACTGGGCGGGCGAAGTACGGCCACGATGATGTTCGGGCACCTGGAATCGCTGGCCGATCGGATTGAACATTTTGATCGAGTCCGATCCTTGCAGGATGAAACGGGTGGTTTTACCGCATTTATTGGTTGGACATTTCAGCCGAATCATACGGCCATGGCGGATCGACCGAAGGCAACTTGCGTGGACTACCTCCGGACGCTTGCGGTGGCCCGGTTATTCCTCGATAACATTCCGAATATCCAGGCAAGTTGGGTTACGCAGGGCCTGAAAATAGGCCAATTGGCCCTCTGCTTCGGCGCGAATGACATGGGAAGCCTGATGATCGAGGAAAATGTCGTTGCCCAGACGGGCACGACGCATCATGTCACCCTCGATCAGATCCGGGACGCCATCTCGGAACTTGGTTTCATTCCGCGACAGCGGAATGTCCTATATCAACTAATCGATACAGAAGATGAATTCCACCCGCTCAATTCAGGATCCAGTAATAACGGATTGCCCGATCGCCGGGTTCTGAGCTAAGTTCTGATATGATCCACGTAGAACACTTAATAAAAGCATATCCCGATTTGGAACGTGGCCGGTTCAATGCGGTGGATCGTATCAGTTTTGATGCGCACGAAGGAGAAATCTATGCCCTCCTCGGTCCAAACGGCGCGGGGAAAACGACTGTTTTGCGGATCTTAAGTACCGTATTGCAGCCGACGAGTGGAATCGTGGTTGTCGGAGGATTTGATGTAGTGACGCAGCCGGAGCTAGTTCGGCATCAAATTGGTTACGTTTCGACAAGCACCGCCGTTTACGATCGGATGACCGCCTGGGAAATGGTCGCCTATTTTGGACGCCTGTATGGGATGGACGAAGAGGAGCTTGACGCTCGAATTGAAGAAATCTTCGATCGCCTTCAAATGAAGGAAATTCGCAACGTTCTTGGCGCGAAAATGTCGACCGGAATGAAACAGAAAGTATCCATCGCGCGTGCCATCGTGCATGATCCACCCGTGTTGATTTTCGATGAAGCCACGAGCGGTTTGGATGTCCTGGTAGCCCGCGCGCTGTTGGACACCATCTCTGAACTTCGCCATCAGGGCAAATGTATCATCTTTTCAACCCATATCATGCACGAGGCAGAGCGGCTCTGCGATCGCATTGCCATCATGCATCGAGGCCGGATTTTGACGGAAGGGACATTGGCGAAGCTTCGAGATTCCCATGCTGGAGAGGACCTCGAGGATCTATTTTTCCGGCTGATTGCAGAACATGATCGGGCGGGCGAGGCAAACGACCCGGCCAAGTTGAAAGTCTGATTGGGCATGAATTGGCGCAATGTTCAACTTGTTCTATCACGGGAAATGCGAGATCAGCTCCGCGATCGCCGGACTCTGTTCATGATTGCCGTGTTGCCAATTTTACTCTATCCGCTCGTTGGAATGACCTTCCTGCAGCTCAAGCAATTCATGCAGGAACATAAGACACGCGTCGAGGTGGTTGGCCGCGAAGAGATTGCCGGGATCGACGGCCTGCCCCCCCTGTTCAACATTCAAGGGAACCGGTTTGCCGAATCGCTCGTGGGGGAGAGTGGGCTGGGAGATCAGGTCGAACTGGTTTTTCGGGACCAGGATTCCCGCATGGCAGGATCACAAAGAGGGAGCCAGAAATCGGATCCAGAACAGGATATGAATCTTGAACAGGCCCTGGCGAATGCCCGTCAGCGTTTGACGACCGGCGAAATCGCGGCCATTATCTATTTCCCGCCTCGATTTGGTAAGGAACTCGAATTATTCCGCCAGGAACTCGCGAATCGGATAATCGCAGTTCGCAATCCAGAGAGCGCGAACAGCGACAATTCCGAGCCAGTTTCTGGCGATCGCAAGGACGTGCCACCTCCCGTCCCGCAGCCGGAAATCATATTCAGCTCGGCGAACGAGAGGTCGTCCTTGGCACATTTGCGACTCTCTCAAATCCTGCATCAGTGGACTCTTGCGATCGGCCAGCAGAATCTGGAGGTGAGTCGTGTGCCACTCTTTGCGATGCGGCCATTCGAATTCCGTGGCCAGGACCTGGCTCAGGGTGCCATCCGCCGCGCCGCCGTGTGGGCCAAAATTTTGCCGTTTGTCGTCTTTGTGTGGGCCTTGACCGGTGCCTTCTATCCCGCGGTCGACCTGTGTGCCGGAGAGAAGGAGCGGGGCACTCTTGAAACGCTTTTATCGAGTCCTGCATCGCGTGCTGAAATCGTCTGGGGCAAATTGTTAACGGTGATGATTTTTAGTATCGCGACTGCCGTGCTGAATCTTGTGAGTCTTGGCGCAACCGGACAGTTTGTGATATCTCAGCTCCAGCAGATGCCCGGATTTGGTGAAGACCTGGCCCTTGCACCACCCCCCTTTTTATCACTTGTCTGGCTGCTCGTGGCGCTGGTTCCCGTTTCGGCACTCTTCAGTGCCTTATGCTTGGCCCTGGCTGCGGTGGCTCGGAGTACTCGCGAAGGCCAGTATTATCTTCTCCCGGTTTTGCTTGTCACGGCGCCGCTGATGGTCTTGGCGATTTCACCAGGCGTTGAATTAGATCTGGGAAAAAGTCTCGTGCCCGTCTCCGGCCTCGTACTTCTATTGAAATCGCTCATCGAAGGGAACTACTCGCAGGCATTACCGTATGTGTTCCCGGTTCTTGGCGTGACCGCAATTTGCTGTTTGCTTTCCATTCGTTGGGCAGTGGAACAGTTTAGCAAGGAATCCGTGTTATTCCGCGAGAGTGAACGGTTCGATCTGCGCCGATGGATCATTCACGCGGTCCGTGACAGGAATGACACGCCCTCGATCGCCACCGCGCTCACATGTGTTGCATTGATCTTTCTGTTGCGTTTCTTCATGGGATTCGCGTTGGCCGCGTCGCCCATGGAGACATTTTCCGATATTGCGGTGATGTTTTTTGTCACGCAAGTGGTCATTATTCTTTTTCCGGCGGTGTTATTGACGCTCCTCTTCACCCGCCAGCGGCGCCGGACCTTGCTCCTCGATCGGCGGCCCCCCTTATCAGCGATCGGGATGGGCTTGCTTCTTGCGTGCCTCATGCGGCCGGTAGGCGACCAGCTCGTGGTATGGATTCAGTATCTTTATCCTTCGGGTGAGGAGATGGCCGCCTTCGGTCAGCTTATCCATGATCTACTCGGACAAGCTCCTAACTTCTTGTGGATTATTGTTCTGATTGCAGTTCTACCCGCTTGTTGCGAGGAGATTGCGTTCCGCGGTTTGATCTTATCCGGTTTGCGCCATCTTGGCCATAAGTGGTGGGCCATCGGATTGAGCGCATTATTCTTCGGATTGTGCCATTCGATCATGCAGCAATCCATTGCCGCGGCTGTCATGGGCCTGGTGCTCGGATATCTGGCAGTACAGACCGGCAGTCTGATTCCGTGCATTCTGTTTCATATGACCTATAACAGCCTCGAAATGGTGTCCGGATATCTGGCCAAACATTCGGAGGAAATCCTCGAAAAGCGGCCCGAACTTGAATTGTTTTTGACCAAATCGGGCAGTTCAATAGGATTGGCGTGTACGTACCAGCCATTTCTGGTAATTGCATGCGGGGTTCTTGCCTTATACGTTCTGGTCTGGTTCGGTCGGTTCTCCTACGTTCCATCAGCCGAGGAATACCTGGAGGAGCTCCGTCACCAGCGAACGCAGGAGTCATTGGTCTGATGGCGGGGATCTCAGATCACGACCAGTCCAGGCCTTCGTGGAGCGTGTTCAGGTTGAGGCAACCGTCTTGTGTGACGATGACCATATCTTCCACGCGAACTCCGCCGAACGATTTGCGGTACAAGCCCGGTTCGACGGTGACGGCATCGCCAGCGATCAGTTCGGGCCCTCCCATATCGAGGAGTGGCGGCTCATGGACTTCCAGACCGACACCATGGCCGGTGCCGTGTGTCATGGCACAGTAGGAATCGGGTGCATGTGCATCTGCTAATCCCATGGCATAACCGTGTCCGGTGATGGCACACTTGGTGGCCAGGTGGACTCTCTCACCGGTCACGCCGGCACGGATTGTCTTGATGGCGGCCGCCTTCGCTTCGACCACCGCGTTATGCATCGCGGCCAGTTCATCGGGAACAGCCCCGTGGACCACGGTCCGGGTGCAGTCCCCGTTGTAGCGCGTCGACTGATTTTTTGGAAAGATATCGATAATCACCGGCTGGCCAGTCCGCAGTTCGCCCGATCCGATTTCGTGGCAATCGCCGCCGGCCGGGCCACCGGCAACAATGGATGGCCGGCTCATGTACGCCCTATCGATGAACCATCGATCGATTGCGATGCGTACCCGTTCGCTCGTCAGCGGTTCGTGATCGGCAATCAAGACTCCATCTTTGCGCACGGACGCTGACGCAACCAGTTCGCACGCCATTTGCGTAGCGCTTTCCGTAACCTGCTGCGCGTCCCGAAGCCATTCGATTTCCTGTGCATCTTTCGCGCGGCGATCGAGGATCCCGAGCTCCATATCGCAAGTGATCGAGACGCCAGCTTGGCGAACGAATTCCGCGAAGATGAGCGGCAGGGAACGATCGGCGACAATGGACGAAATCTGGTTTCGGCGAAGGCATTCGGCGACGGCCTGGGCCGTCGCCGTTTCGCGATCTCCTGACAGCCCGCATTCCGGCGCGAAATCGGCGGGGCATGCAATTCGATCCGCACGGGCCTGGTGCCGGGCGCGCTCCATTTCGATGTCGCGCAAGATCAACACCGATTCGGCCGACCCATCTTCGCGCGGGATCGAAATCCAGGCCGCGGGATCTCCCACCAGGAAGCGAATCCGGTGATAGAGCGTCGCGTTGATTTCTGGAATTCCAGCCAAAAGAGTGGCGAAAGGCCGATTCATCATGGAAGTGCGATCTGCCATGTTTTTTCCTTTTAGTACGGGACCAAACCACGGACTTGTTTCGAATCGAATGAATTGGGTAGCTGGAATTCCAGATCTGCGGATTTCTGGGTGACTTCGATACCTCCAAGCTCTGGCAGCCAAATCCACGTCCACTGCCGGAGTTCCCGCTTGGGCATGAGGATGCGGTCGAAGAGCCTGGTCCGCTTCTCTTTGACCCAACTGCCATATTGGTTCGTGTATTGCCATACCTCGTGGCGCAGCGTGGCAATCTGTTCGCCGTACTCGGTATCGTAACTGGTCGGCTTGTCACGAAGCAATTGAACCAGAACGCGGATCTGTTTGTCCTCCCCGGCGAAATAGAGGGGGATGACCTGATTTTCATAATGGCTTGTCTGGCTGATATCCCGGGCGACCTGCTTGCGATCCGATTCGCGAGCATCGGCCGTGTGGAACATGAAGGGATCGAATTCCCGGACGGGAGGATAATGAAATCCCTCGATACGGATCCGTGGTTCGATCAAGACCACCAGGTCGTAGCGGCCTGGCGAGAGGTCCTTGAATTGCCAGCGGCCGGTTCCCAACGGATGTGCCGCAAGATAACCGGCGGGTACATCAATCTTGGCCTTGGGGTCGACGGGCCGCCTCGGATCTCCGTGGGCATCCCAGCGATCCATCGCTCCAACAAACGTGACATTCTCCGAATCGACGAGCCGAATTGTCAGATCTCCGGCATCGGCCAACAGGCCATTCCAACCCGTCACGAACCAAACCGCAACAATCAATCGTTTCAAAAAGTTCAAGTTCATGGGGTCAGACCCTGTTTTCGTTTTTTCGAGGCCATTGGGCATTCTTATTCTTTTTCTTTCCATTCGGCCAATTGTGTTTTGGCTTGTTCAGTCAGCGAGCTGCCGGGATAGTCGGTGACGAGCGATTCGAGTGCGGCGATTGCGCGGCTGGTATTCCCGCATTTTTCTTCGCAGATGGCTGCCAGGAAGAGTAATTGATCAGCATAGGGTGAATTCGGATTGACGACGAAAAGATCATTTGCCATGGCGATAGCCGCAGGCAGATTCTTGCGGGCGATCCAGTAGCGGGCTTGGAGCAGGGACAGGTAGCCATGTCCTCGATCGCCGGGGAATTCCCGCAGCCAGGCTCTCAATTCATCGCGTGCTTGGTCGAGATGTTGGTCTCGGAGCAATGCTTCCGTGGAACGGCTTCGCGCGCCACGCCATGCATTCTGTTCAGTGGTCTGTCGCTTGGTTTGCAGAGCCTCGGTGGCCTTCAGATAGGCAGCCTGAGCTTCTTCCGACTTGCCGGCTCGCGCGAACCAATCGCCGCGCACGCGGTGCAGTTGGCTGGCAGTTTCACCCGACTGGTCTCTTATCCGTTCCATGGCAAATTCGAGCAGCGGCGATGCCTGATCTCGAAGCAGGAGTTCGTTGAGTGCGATATCGGCTGCTTCGATCGCGCATGCCGCGGCCCATTCCTTCGCATGGATTTTTCGACTCGAATCGCGCCAAACGGCCATCGCCGCATGCGGATCGTTTCGTCGATCGCGAAGGATCGGGCCAAGCCATTGGGCCAGATTCCAGCGAAAGGCATCGTCGCGTTGCGGCCCCAGAGCCTGGCCCTGGCTCAGATCGTCGGCCTGGCTCGGATCGTCGGCGAGAAACGCGGCCTGGCCCACGGCGGCGGCTTTCTCTGAATCCTTGGCTTCCAGGAAGGCACGCATGAGGAGCAACACTCCATCCGAATCCAGCTTCGCCGGATCGTAGGATAAGAGTCGTGGCAGATAGTCGGCTAGCGAGTCAACTGTTTTGGCATTCTCCGTGAATGTCGGGCGTGAGATCCACACCTTGTTGGTAATCACCAATTGTTTTCCTCGATGGCGTGCGGAAAGAGATATCTGATAGAGGCCCGGATGGAGATAGACATGCGCAGGTTCGGGTTCGTTGCTGGTCTGGCCATCCCCAAAATCCCATTGAAAGCGGGTACCCGCTGCGATTGCCTTGGCGGTTCGATTCGAGAACTGGATTCGAACCAGCCACGGAATATCGGCTTCGGGGATCCAAGATCCGGGCAAGATCGAATCGTCCGTGAGGGGCACTTCGCCGGCGATGGCGATACGGAAATCGGGAAGATATCGATCGTTACGACTTTCTAGTGGATCGGATGGCAGATGAGCGATCGACTGATTCTGGAACCGATCCGGTGGGATCCGGGCAGGCAGGTTGGCGTCGGGTGGCTGCCAGGCGGCAACCATGCATGCTTCGTCTGACTGGGCGGCGTGCAAATACTCAAAAGGATGCGGCCCCGCCTGCAACGTGACTTCGCCGCGAAATCGAGCCTGATGGACAGGGCCATGCCGTCCCGGCGCTGCAACAACTGGGTGCCCGTCAATCGATAAAAAACTGCAATCCTGGCTCGATGTGAAAAAAAGATATTTTCCTGTCGCTGGGACATGGAGGTTCCCGGAATATCGGCTCAGGAACGGGGCAGGTGCGACATCGAATGGATTCTGCCGATGATATACCTCGGCAACATAGTCGCTCCCGATTGGCTCGGATGCCTGGAATGCCTCGCGAACGGAATTCGGATCGTGGAGTTGGCAGGATTTCCATCGGCGTGTTTCCAGCAAGAGCCCCGCCGTCTCGGTCCAGGCCGGAGTCTTGGCAGGATCTTGCTGTTGCCCTCCATAATAGAGATAGTATTGTGTTTTTTCCCCCGATGTTTGAAAGGCAACGCGGCACAGATCGCCGGGTCCGACCTGGAGCCAGCGTGCAGGGACCGGCTGGCTTTTCGCCATGTCATAAACGGCGAGTCCCGGCCGCATTGCGGTCCGTTGACCATGACAAAAGAAGTCCGTCACAACAATCGATGGCGCCTCGGCCTCTGCAATCACCTCGACATTGCGGCGAAAGTCCAAATGGTTGTCATGCCAGCTATATCGTTGTGCGAAGGCGGTTCCAACGATCCCGAACCAAAAGGCTGCCGAGCAGATGAGAGAACCCATTCGAGCAATCCAGCATGGCATCGTTCGACCCATTCCGGTTAGAATCATAGTATTCTATGCGATTAGAGCTTCCATTCTAGCGGAGGAACCCAGTTCATGTCGATTCTTCCTGAAACGAATCCAGCGGCAGTTCACGCCGAAGCGGTTCAGCGGGTCTCGCAGGCCAGAGACACGCTGGTGAACGAGTTGCATCGCGTGATCATCGGGCAGGATACGATGATCGAGCAGATGCTGATCGCCCTATTCGCGCGTGGTCATTGTCTCACGATTGGAGTTCCAGGACTAGCCAAGACACTCACCATTTCAACCCTCGCCAAAACACTCCATTTGAAGTTCAATCGAATTCAATTCACACCGGACCTGATGCCGAGCGACATCACGGGCACAGAAATTATAGAAGAGGATCCTCACACGGGCCGGCGGATGTTCCGTTTTGTGCACGGGCCGATTTTTGCCAATATTGTCCTGGCCGATGAGATCAACCGAACTCCTCCGAAAACGCAATCCGCCCTACTTCAGTCGATGCAGGAGTATCAGGTCACATCCGGCGGTGAAACGTACAATCTGGAACTGCCCTTTTTTGTCATGGCAACTCAGAATCCGATCGAGCAAGAAGGTACGTATCCTTTGCCGGAAGCCCAGTTGGATCGTTTCATGTTATCGATCAACATTGGGTACCCCAGCCGCGACGAGGAGCAACAGATTGTCCACGCGACAACCCGCATGGAAGTGCCTCAGGTCCGCGAAGTGATGAGCAGCCGCGACATTTTGATGATTCAACAACTGGTCCGCCAGATCCCGATTACGAATCATATCGTCGATTATGCGGTGGATCTTGCCCGAGCCACGCGACCGAACGAGCCGGATGCCCCCCAATTCGTGACGCAATGGTTGGCTTGGGGGGCAGGTCCCCGGGCGGCCCAGTACATGATCCTCGGCGCCAAGGCCCGAGCCCTGATCCATGGACGCTTTTCCGTTCATGCCAAGGATGTACGAGCCCTCGCACATCCCGTATTGAGGCATCGGATCTTTACCAATTTCAATGCCGATGCCGAGGGTGTTGATGCCGAACAGATCATCAACCAGCTCATTGAGACAATTCCGGAACCGGCGTATGGTGAGCCATCGCAATTACCGCGTGCTATTCAGAAGCCCAAAGCCCCACCGCCCGCTGCGAAACTGAAGCCGGGACCACCCAGCCGAACTGCGCCACCCCCCCAGCCTCCCCC
>JAFGFZ010000325.1 GCA_016930815.1 Pirellulales bacterium
AGTCACATCCGGCGCTCGAGGAACGCTTGACCATCGTAACACAATTGCCGACATCGTTGTAGTAGACGTCCGACATATAGGCTCGGATCAGCATCAAACCACGCCCGCCCGGCGCTTCAATATTCTCAGGGGATGTGGGGTCGGGCATCTGGCTTGGATTGAAACCGAATCCCTCGTCGCAGACCTCAGCCCAAAACTCCTGGGTATCGACCTTGCATCGGAATAGTACCCGTTTCGATTCATCCTGCCCGTTCCCGTGCCGGATGGCGTTACTGATCGATTCCTCGATCGCCATCTGAACTCCAAAGATATCGCACTCGCACCAACCGAGACGGCGAAGTTCGCGCGTCAGACGCTCTAATGTGGCGTGGTGAACGCCCAGGCGGCTGGGGTATTTTTGCTCAATCATCCACGTCCATTTTTTCGGGGACATGCGCTGTTCATGAAGAAGGAAGCGAGGCTCTGTTCCGGAAAGTACGCATTCCACGACTTCCACGCCAGAAATTACATCGTGGCGAGTGCATCCGCCTCATCGTTTTTGATTGTAAACAGCTTGTTCAGCCTGGTGATCGCAAAGACTTCATAAATCTCGGGACGAATGTTGGTTAGGATCAGGATCGCTGAGTTCTTCCTGACCTTCTTTTCAAACGTGATTAGCTTTCCCAACGCGGCACTTGATAAAAACTCCACGTTTGAGAAGTTCAGTATCACTTTTTGGCGATTATCCTGTTCCACAAGTTTGAATAGTTCCTGCCCCAATTCCTGGATGTTGACTTCGTCCAGGATTTTCCGGTCGACAAACTTGACGACGGTCACGTCTCCCGACTCCGCGATCTGTACACGACGATAGATGCTCATTTCAGTAACCAACTCGTCAAGGCCTGGAAAGGGACAAGCCCCCTCCACGACAGCTGCACATCCATGGAACGTGGAGAATGAATGGGGATACCACCAGATTCTCCGATGGTTCCCCAAACCATGGGGAGTGCGGATATTCATCGAATGCGTAGATTATCTATCGTATTGGAAGAGCGGTGGCTGTCAAGTGTTGGCCCACCCGCCGGAAAATCGTCGCCCCGGAACCATCGATGTCACGGCGATTGGCTCACTGGAGAACTCCGATTCGCAGCCTGGTTGCGTGGGGCTGTTTCCGATTTACGAACAATGCGAGTAATGAGCAAGTAATTGTCGCCATCAAACTCGGTGATGATGCCGCTCAGACTCCATTGAATTTCTTCTGGAGTCCGCGTGGATCGGGGCATATGGACAACCCGCTGCAAATTGAGATTTTTCAATACACTCAAGCGCCTGCCATCCTGGTCCACGAAAATGGCTGAATCATTCGTCAACTGAATGAAGTGCCCGATTTGGTTCCGGATTCGAGTCCCTTCCCGGAGCAGTGAATTGGAAGCCTGATCGGTCGATGGATTGGATGTTTCCGTGGCGGTGCTCCATTCCTCATCTTGTCGATCGGAATCCGTATCGGCTGGCTGCTGGCCTGCAGTGATCGAGAATAGACCTATCATGAGTGCAGCGGCCAAACATGATCCTAAGATCCCCCAAGGGAGGAGGGAATAGTTTCGATAATGGCGTCTATCCTTCATGACCTACCTTCATGGACCAACTTCTTTGAACCGAAGGACAATGGATCTAGGTACCTGGCCGTTTCATCGCAAAACTATGAAGTACCAGCACCGCACCAACGGAGAGGAGGAACCACCCGCTCCAATCCGGCAGCCTGATCACCTTCCGGGCCAATACCGGAACCACTGGATCCGATATTCCAAAAATGGATGGCCCCTCGGCGGCCACCGGGGTTTTCCCAGCTCGCTCCGCAAGGAATTTGGTCGCTTCCTCATTCAGCACATACGCCGAAACAGCCCGGAATTGCAATCCGATGAGTAAAGTGACCAAACCAATCATGAACCACTGATTGCGATTGATTTCCATGCCATGGACTCCTGCGCCTATGGATTGCTTCCCTATCGGCTTATATCGTAGGGGAATGTTGGTTAACGCCAGAATCGAGCACGAGATGACATCTGAAACGAACGCATGGCAACCCCGGAACAGATCGGTCGCACCATAACAACCGGATATACGGCCTGACGCGGCCGATGGCCGCAACCAATCGTTCACTCGTTGCTGAGTTCACAGATAACCGACTGACCCTCACATTCGTCGATTTCGATACGAACCAGACCTGGCCGGATACCCGTCCGGTCCTCGATGGATGCAAGGAGGCGCCTCCCGATATAACGCGCCAGCATTTCAGATGTGGTATTGGGAATTGGCAATAAGAGGCAATTATTCCTGGGAAATATCCATCTGCGGTCTTCGAATCGCACCTCCACCTCTTGATCCGTCTCTTGCACTTGGATCAGGGGATGTTCTGCCGGTAAGAGCATGTGATGATCAAGATCATCCACAATGGCCTTCAACACATCGCGTAAGATGATGAAATCGAGGACATACTGGTTTTCATCCAATTGTCCATGGACGGTCGCCCGGACGCGGTAATTATGCCCGTGGAGTCGTTCGCAGATACCACCCTCGTAGGTGATGAAATGCCCGGCACTAAATACCAGGTAATCCTTGGACATCGAAATGAAATAGGACTCGGACACGACGGAATATCGAATTTTAGGTGGATGGAGTGAATTCTACGGTATCTTAAAGACCGCTAGGCGGCCAATGGATCAGGGGAACCACCGGAACCCCATAGCTTGATCTACGTGGGCAAAATGCACAACCCAGGGGCCATCGGCCATGCTGCTATCAGTAAAATCGTATCGGCCAGGGGATACGATTTTCACGAAGCAAAACATAAAGACCGGCTGCGATCAAGTCGGCTGTTGTACCCGGGTTGCGCCGATGGCCATCCGCCCTGAGCCAGCCATCGAGTTCCGCCAAGGCCCGCTCATAGGCCGGTTCTCCCGGTTGTCCCGATTGGAGCACCTTGTCTGCCCGCGAGGATGCCGCTTCCGCCATGGGCTTGCCGCATTTCCGCTGGATCAGACTGTCGGGGAAGTGGGCAAGCATCCGGACAAAAGCCGTCACGATGGCTTGGGAAAGAGGGGCCCCCCCAGCATGGGCTTCGTGAATCCACGGTGCAGCGATCTGAAATACATTCGCGAATCCATCGACGTATTGCCGGGCAATCCGATCGCGATCAGCAGCCAAGGCCATCACTTGACATACCCCTTGGCGCGGTGCAACTTCATGGATGTCGGCTTGGCCCACTCGACCTAGCCCGCCAGGATGGGCCGTTCGGATTGCCTCGTAGATGGAACTGGTCTGGCTGGCATCGAGCTGATCCAAGATTTCCGGGAGTCCCTGCTCGAGCGGTTCTTCCCGACCGACCGCAGCCAACGGAGCTAATAGGAGAATAGTTCCAAGATTGGTATTGGTCCCCACGGCAGCACGGGTCACTTGAACCGCGTGCAATATCGTTGCCCCGACGCCAATCTGCCGGGCCTCTTCCAGTACGGGCCCGGATACGGCGGCACTGATGACAAAATCCAAAAAAGTCATATCCTCAAAATCGGCATCACGATGCACGTTCCCCGGTTTCGGTGCGGATATTTCCAGCAGGCAAGCCAATGTCGCGCAGGAACCAACTGATAATCTTGGGGATTCGTCAATCAGATCCATTTCCAAGATCCCTTTCCTCGAGAAAGGCCGCGACCGCCCGCAGCGATTCCTCAGCGGCATCTTCGACCACCCAATGCCCGGCATCAGCAATCCGCACCACATCCGCCGAAGGAAAAATTCCAAGAAATTGATCGAGGCACGTGGGAGTGAAACACCAATCCCGCATCCCCCAGACGAAAAGAATGGGCCGTTGAGCCAGCGATGGCAGGTTCTGTTCGATCCAGGCCAGTGTCTTCCAGGTGGGATGCCGGGAATTGCTGGGAATATCCTGAACAAAATGATAGACCGCTTCGCGGCGGCGCCAGCTATGATAGGGCGCAAGGTATCCTCGCCGCACGGCCAACGGTAGCCGGTTCCTGGCCAGAGTCATCGACAAAGCCGCTCGACAAAAGAGATTCCCTCCCTGCACGGCCAGGCGTCCCAGGCATGGAAACCGGCAGATGCGGATTCGCCATGGTATAGACCAGGGCCGAAACGCGCCCGTATTGAAAAGAACAAACCGTCTGAAAAGATCGGGATCCGCGAGAGCCGCGCCAAGGCCAATGGCTCCGCCCCAGTCCTGCGCGATCAGCGTGCTGTGATGTAAATCCAACGCGTTGAGGAAATCCGCCAGATCCTCGACACGATCCGCCAAGCGGCGTCTTTGTTTCGGCGCCGAACTCAAACCACAACCCAGGTGATCCAAGGCAACACAACGATACCGCGACCGGAGCGCTTGAACCAGATTCCGCCAATGAAAAGACCACGTCGGATTGCCGTGGACGAAGATGAGTGTCTCCGGCTGGCCCTCAGAACCAGTATATTCATCAAGGTAGTGGATCGCATCGCTCGGCGCGCGATCGATCGTGATCCATCGGGACTGGAAAGGATAGAGGGATTCCCAATCGGAATGGACCATGTTTTGGATCGGCAGATTCACAGGACTGGAAAGCATGCGGTGCGGAAGATGGATGGATTTGCCAGGATGATAGCAGTCTTCTCCAAACTGTCAAACGGAGGCAGTTACTGACAAAGCACTAGCCCAGCCATTTTCTACGCCGCTCGTGCCAGCGGTAGCGCCTGCCTGGCATCGCCGAGCTGGTCCCAGCGGCGGAGTGCAACGGCCGCCATGTGGCCTCCAAAAGCCAGTGAGAGTTTGAGGGCATGCTCCACCGGGTAGCGCCGTCCCACAAGGGGAATGCAATCCAGATCACAGGCCGGATCGGGATGGGTCAAGTTGATCGTTGGAGGGGCAAAACCATCCCGCAGCGCAAGGGCCGTGATGGCAATCTCGGTACACCCCGACGCATTGACAAGATGGCCAATCATCGACTTGATGGAACTGACGCAAACATGCTCGGCGGCCCTGCCTAGGGACCGTCGAATACCATGGCTTTCGGCAACGTCGTTCTGTTGCGTACCCGTCCCATGCGCGCTGATGTAATCAATGTCGCTTGGAATAAGATCGGACCTGCGAAGCGTCTGGAGGATCAATCGGACCAACGTGTTGCTTTGCATATCGATGCCAGTCAGGTGATGGGCATCGGCCAGCATGCAGCCCCCCAGCACTTCAGCATAGATGATCGCGCCCCGGCGGCGGGCGTGGTCCAGCCGCTCGATCACAAGCGCCCCCGCCCCCTCGCCCATGACAAAGCCGTTGCGGTTGATATCAAATGGCCGGCACGCTTGCTTCGGATCCACATGGTCGGCAAGCGCCCCCATGTTTTGAAATCCGGCCGCAAAAATCGGATGGATCACCTCCGCGGCACCCGTGATAGCTATATCACACTGGTGATCCCGGATCGCGCGGACCGCGCTGAGGAAATCGACCGTGCTCGTCGCGCACGCGCTGATATGGGAACTTGTCGGCCCTGTCAGGCGAAAACGGCGAATCACTGCCGTCGACGCGGAATTTGGAAGCCATTGGGAATACCAGGAGCTCCTCGGTGCCGGAATGAGATCCCGCCGACCAAGCCGCTGGGCAACCAAGTTGGTGTTGCCCATGTGCCCACTAATAAAGCAGCCAAACCGGTCACGATCGATGGACCTGAGCCGAATTCCGGCATCCGTGATGGCTTCCTCAGCCGCCTTGAGACTCAAAGGGACATTTTTTAGCTGCCATGGCTCATCCATAGATAGGTCCACCGTCGCCCCGAGGATCCGCCCATCGGGAATCTCTGGAACATTATGAATTCGCCGGACGCCACTGTGCCCCAGTTGGACCGCGCGCCATGTGGACTCCCGGCATCGGCCGACCGATGTGATCAGTCCAATTCCCGTGATAACAACGCGATCGCGGTCGGAAGACATATTGAGGCTGGATCCAGTGAAATGGGGTCGCCGATCCCCCCGAAATCCGCCGGGGATGTCAATGGAGCCATTCAATACGCGAAATCGTCAATTTAAGCCAGACAGAATTCCTCTAAAACCAGTCAAATTTCTTCGCAGGAATTCCCAAGGATGCTAGCGGGAATTCAGCTTTGGGCTTGCACGGAAATGAAGAGCATCCGCAATTGGTGCAAAAGATCGGCCAGGCCCGCAGATTCCGCTTCGGTTAAATTTCCCCGCGTCTTCTCTTCCAGCATGCCAATCGTATCAATAAGATACTTGGCTTGTTCCAGGTTCTTTTCTTGCTGACCGCTGTTTGGATGTGCTAATTGTCCCATCGCAATCGCTGCTTCTGTCGCCAACATGGAGAGATGCGTTGAGAACGATGCTGGCGGCATCACAGCAGAACCGGCCGGTTGGGCTTTGGAATCCGAAGCGGCTTCCGGGCTGGCTTTCGCCTCGGTCGCGCGCTGCAACTCTTCCTTCTCGGATTCCACTCGGCTCTTCCAGTCCTCATCGATAATAATCTTTTTTTCGTCAGCCACGGTTTAGCCCTTCGAGCTTGTTACGGCGAACGATCGGACGTTCGCCTTGATGTCCGGGGACTCTGGCGTCCCGGAACAATGTGCCGGGATCGCTACTTCATGCTCTGTGCCGAGGCAGTTTCCTCGGTATTTTGGGGAATCGGCTTGGTTCGATTCGCTCGATACTGGACGGCCGCCCCGACAAAACCATCAAAGAGTGGATGTGCTGCCGTCGGTTTCGACTTAAACTCAGGATGGTACTGGACAGCGACGAACCACGGATGGTCTGGCAATTCGATCACCTCCACAAGGGAACCATCGGGATTTAATCCTGCAAAAAACATGCCATGCGCGGCGAATTGCTGCCTGTAAACATTGTTCATCTCGAATCGGTGCCGATGCCTTTCGGCAATTTCGGTCGTTTTGTAGCAGGCCGCCGCTAAACTATTCTCGTTGAGCACGGTCGGTTGCAATCCAAGCCGCATGGTTCCTCCCTTGTCCGTGATCGATTTCTGTTCGTCCAAGAGGCAGATGACGGGATGTTCCGTATCCTTATCGAATTCCGTCGAATGTGCCCCCCTCAGGCCGCAGATGTTCCGGGCAAATTCAATGACCGCGCATTGCATCCCCAAACAGATGCCCAAAAATGGGACACCCCGCTCGCGGGCATAGCGGATGGCTTCCACCTTCCCCTCAATGCCCCGCTCCCCAAATCCACCCGGAACCAGGATTCCATCGTAACCCGACAGAAGCCGTGCGGGACTCTCGGTTTCGATCTCCTCACTCCGAATCCGGCCGATACGGATTTGGGCTCGATTGGAGATGCCGGCATGGTCGAGGGACTCGTAGATGGACTTGTAGGCATCGCGATGCTTCGCATATTTCCCAACCACCGCGATACTGATTTCATGCTCCGGATTCCGGAGCCGATGCAACAGATCCCGCCACGGCCCCAAGTCCGGCTCGTCCGTTTCCAGGCCAAGTTTTTCGACAATGATGCTATCGAGCTTATGATCCACGAGACTGAGGGGCACCTCGTAGATCGAAAAATCCTTGTCGCGCTCCTCAATGACTGCATCGAGGGGAACGTTGCAGAAAAGAGAGATTTTCTCGCGGTCTTCCCGCGCAATTGGCTGCTCCGTCCGGCAGACCAGGATATCCGGCTGGATCCCGATCTCGCGAAGTCGACCCACGGAGTGCTGCGTCGGTTTCGTCTTCAATTCCCGAGCGGCTTTCAAAAATGGCACGAGTGTCAGGTGGATGAATAGGCAGTTCTGCTTCCCGACATCATTCGCGAATTGCCGGATCGCTTCGAGAAACGGCTGGCTCTCAATATCGCCAACGGTCCCGCCGATCTCCGTAATCACCACATCCACCGGTCGCTCGTCCCGGCCACTGGAATCAGCCAACTTGCGCACGACTCCCTTGATCTCGTCCGTAATATGCGGAATAACCTGAACTGTCTTGCCGAGGAATTCGCCCCGCCGTTCCTTGTTGATCACCGACTGATAGATCTGCCCGGAGGTGTAGTTCGAATCCCGCGAGAGCGGGCTGTTGGTGAACCGCTCGTAGTGGCCCAGATCCAGGTCGGTCTCACTCCCGTCATCCAGGACATAGACCTCCCCGTGTTGATACGGACTCATCGTGCCAGGATCGACATTGATGTACGGATCCAGTTTCTGAAGCCGTATATTGAGTCCACGGCGTTCCAGTAACATGCCGATCGATGCGCTGGTCAGTCCCTTCCCTAGAGAACTAACCACACCGCCGGTAACGAATATGAACTTTGCCATCGTCGCGTCCTTTCGAATCGAATCGATCGCGGATCCTTCTTGAATATCAGCCAGCCATCAGTTCCCGCTTGGAATCTGGAATGATTTCTTATTCTCAGGTTGTGCCTGCTGGGTTCCGCCAGCGTCTCGGCTCATCCCAGTCCGTTTGCTCGGATCGAGTCTTGGGGTTGGATTCTCGGGCTTCTTGACGGATGTATCGACGTCCGTGCAACCGAATAGGCCAGCACAACTGAAAAGCACTAACAAAAAAAACAGTACTCGCCGCATGAATTGGAACTCCTTCTTGTATTCCCTGCTATTCCAGTCAAGGACAGCATCTGGGATGGAAACAGACATGACACGCCTTCCAGTTCTTAACGAATCCAGCGTGTCGAATCGCTTGATATTATGCTCTTGAACAAATCCTGCCAAGCCTACCGGATCTCGTCTTCATCGACGACTTCGCCATCTTGCATGCCAGAAATTCTGTTCAACACAAACGAATCGATGTCCTTTTTTAATGCGGCCACGGATCCATCCGCGAAGGCAAACTGAACAATACCACCCGAGTGGGTGCTGGAAAAGTAGGCCCAGTGCGCTTCATAGCGGGCCCCCGGATTGGGCTGGTTATTTTCAGTCGATGCGTCCAGCCCCGCGACGGTGGGAAGGGTGGCGCATCCGATCCACGAGTACGCGTGCAATAAACCGTCCAGAATCTGCCCACCCGACTCGATCCCGGTACCGACAGTGCCGGCCGCTTCACCGAAGAGAAGCGTTTTCGAAGAACCATCCACAATATTGCCCATCGTCGTTTCGGTTCGATATCCAAAAACCCCCTTCCAGAATTCGGCTAGGGGACCAAGTTCCGAATCGGGATTCGGAGTCCCCGCGACACCCGAAACACCCAGATAATTCGTTCGCCCCTGAACCACATCATCGGGAGAATAGCCCCATGCATGAATATTAACCAAGTTCGGGCCACCCGATTCAGTATAAATCGTGTCGATGTACATCTCCTGGGCCGCCGTGCCTGGCACCGATGGACAAACCAGAGACCCTAGTTGCCATTGAGACACATACCATGCATGCTCGAAGTTCCAGTAGGGATCCCCAATGACATCAATACTCAAATTCATTTCGTCGAACTCTTCAAAAGCCGACATTTCTTCAAAGTACGGAAGTAAAAAAACAAGAACACCCACCCACTGGCCCTGCCCTGATCCGAAACTTGGAGGGTGCGGATAGCCGGGTTGCCCCAAATAGCCTGGCGGAAACCGCTTCTGCGCTGAATGGAAGTTTTGCGCCGCCAAGCATACTTGCCGGATATTGTTGCCGCATTGAGAACGCCGGGCGGCTTCACGTGCTGCCTGTACGGCCGGCAAGAGTAATGCAACAAGGATTCCGATGATCGCAATGACAACAAGAAGCTCTACGAGCGTGAAACCACGCCGAATCGTGTTTCGATGCTTCCGAAGAACCGAATGGGAAAAAGAATGCATGGTTACTCCTTAAAAGGGAACAAGGAATAGCTATCATTCTATCCTAGGATTTTCCATGGAGCAAGCTTTTGGCGGATTCCCATACTTGGCATCAATCATTCCAAGATGTTGGCTAGGTGAACATCTGCCATCGGTCCGTGGGTTCAAAGGCGTTGGGAATATGTTCGATGGCCGGTGTGCGTTTGCCATCCGGCCATGTTACGGTCACCACATCGAATCGAGACGCGTTTTCGAGCAGACCATGGGCCTTTAAAAACAGAGACGCCGCGCGGGTGAGCCGTTGTTGTTTGATCGAATCAACGGCAACGGCGGGCGACTCATCATCGATTTGCCGGCGTGTTTTGACCTCCACGAAAACAACTGTCCGTCCATCGATGGCAATCAAATCGATTTCCCCCAGGCGGTAGCGGTTCCCGCGGCCTACAATCCGATAGCCGAGGCGCCGGAGATGCCGTTCCGCGGCCCGTTCCCCCCGGCGGCCTAGCGGCATCCTGGCGCCCCGTCGGAATAGCATGTCGAGCCACCGCACGCGAAGCAGCTTCTGCCTACTTCTTGGAATCAACGCGGCGTTCCTTGAGCCGAACGGCTTTCCCGACGCGGTCACGCAAAAAGTAGAGCTTAGCCCGCCGGACGACACCACTTCGGACCACGACCACCTTGTCAATCCGCGGCGAATGCAATGGGAACTTCCGCTCGACTCCTTCATTGGTACCCGGCACGATACGCCGGACAGTAAACATCTCCCGCGTGCCCGAACCGCTGCGGGCAATCACCACACCGGTAAAGACCTGGATCCGCTCCTTGTCTCCTTCCAGGATTTTCGTGTGGACATCCACGGTGTCACCAATATCGAAATTCTGGATTTCCTCTTTGCTTTTCATGCAGGTCTTCTCGACCGTTTCAATCAGTTTCTGGGACATGCTATTTCCTTTCGCTAGGCGATTTGTTTCGGAGCTTCTTCTGAGCCGTATTTATCCTTCTTCGATTTCCATCTGTTGCGCCCGCCGTGCCTCCGTCCGCCGCCTGCTGTCCTCTTCGCGCCAGCGAGCCACGGCCGAATGATCGCCGCTGGTGAGCACGTCGGGAACGACATGGCCACGATATTCACGGGGCCGCGTGTATTGGGCATATTCGATTTGCCTACGTTCACCACTAAATGAATCTTGCCAGGCACTCTGTTCGTCACCAAGGACACCTGGAAGGAGGCGCACCACCGAATCGATCACCACCATGGCGGCTACCTCACCTCCATTCAGAACATAGTCCCCAATGGAAATTTCGTCCGGCTGTAAAATATCAATAATCCTCTGGTCAAAACCTTCATATCGGCCACAGAGCAAAACAAGCCCTTCATAGCCGGCCAATTCCTCAACTTTGCTTTGATCGAGCCGCCGCCCCTTGGGTGATAAGAGGACCAGGTGACCTGGGCTCCCCGCCAATTTCTGGACGGCTTCCACGCACTCCACCACCGGTTCCGGTTTGAAGACCATGCCCGGCCCACCGCCAAACGGCCGGTCATCCACCTGCCGATGTCTGTCCCGAGCCCAATCGCGGATATTGTGCAGCTGGATGGTAACCCGTTGTGCCCCGATCGCTTTCGCCAATAAACTCTGACCGACGTATCCCGAAAACAGTTCGGGAAACAGGGTCAGGATATCGAAACGCATGGCACGGCATCCCACTGCAGTTGTTCTTGCATCCTGATGTATTCAGGTGGCGAATGGGTTCTTAACAAACTGTTTACTCTGTCGGCTGGTCCTGTGTGGCCTCTTCGGAGGGCTCCGCAGCCTTGGTCTCTTCGGACGGTTTCCCCTCCGCCTGCTCTGGTACAACCGGAGTTCCTCCATCCCCTTCGGCTGCCGGGATTTCCTCGTGGCCCGCATCCTTCTTCTTGGGTTTCTCGATCTTCTTTTTCGGCAAGGACGCGGGCACACCCGGATCGGGGATCGCTGTTGGCTGGGCCAGGCGATCCAAGGCCAGTTTTTGGGCCTCGATATGCGTGCCATCCGTGCCATATTTTTTGATCAGGACCTGCACCTTATCGGTCGGTTGCGCGCCGACACTGAGCCAGTAATCGATCCGCTCCCGCTTCAATATCGCCCGGGCATCTGTCTCTGGAACAAGCGGATCATACGTACCGAGTTCCTCGAGCACCCGTCCATCACGGGGTGAACGCCCATCCATTGCACAAATTCGATAATACGGCCGATGTTTCCGGCCAAGTTTCTTGAGTCGTAAACGAACTGCCACTAGGTTCTCCTGGATTCGGTTGGTGAGGCTGAAGTATTACATAAGGAACTCAAACAAAATCGTGCTGTGGCCGGCCACAGGCTTGAAAGCCAAGGTCTGGCCGACCTTCTTGTTCAAGTGGTTTATTCTTTTTTCCCCTCGCGACGACGACGCCTCAATTCCTTATCGCGTAGTTTCTTTAATTTGGCGCGTTCCTTCGGTGTAAGCCGTTTCCCTGTTCCCTTTTTCTTCTTGGTTAATTGCCCATTGCCCTGGATGGCTTCCCGTTGCATCTGTTGAGCGATCTTCATTTGCTCGCGGCGGGACTTGCCGGCCATCTGCCGCATCATGCCCGACATGACATCGAACTGTTTGACCAGTTCATTGACCTCATGCGGTTCGACACCAGCACCGGCCGCGATCCGGCGGCGGCGGCTCTGGTCGATCAATCGGGTTGGATCGTGCCGCTCGCTTGGGGTCATCGAATCGATCACCCCAAAGAGCCGTTTCATGTCCTGTTCGGGATCGACATCCCCGATCTGGTCCATCAGACCACCCATACCGGGGATCAATCCCATGACTTTCCGCATGGAACCCAGCCGTTTTACCTGCAGGAGTTGTTTCTTGAAGTCATCCAGCGTGAAGATCCCTTTTTCAAGATTCTCCTGGAGTTTCCGTGCATCATCGGCATCAAATTCCCGCTGCGCCTTTTCGGCGATCGACAACAGGTCGCCCTGACCAAGGATACGGCCCGCCATGCGATCGGGGTGGAATTCCTCAAGTTCATCCAGGTGCTCACCCGTGCCGACGAACTTGATCGGAACGCCCGTAACATGTTTCACCGACAGGGCTGCTCCGCCGCGGGCGTCCCCGTCGAGCTTCGTCATGATGACGCCGTCGAGCTCAAGCGCATCATTGAATGCCTTCGCGCTATTGACGGCGTCCTGGCCCGTCATGCCGTCCGTGACCAAATAGATCTGTTGGGGGGCCACCTGGCGATCGATCCGTTCGAGCTGTTGCATCAACTCATCATCGACATGCAAACGGCCGGCCGTGTCGAGAAGGACAGTATCCGTACCGATCCTCTTTGCGTGTTGGACGGCAGCTCGACAGACCACGACGGGATCCTTGATCTGGCGGTCCGTATAAACGGGAATATCCAGCTGCCCTCCAAGGACCTCAAGCTGGTCAATCGCGGCCGGGCGCTGCAGGTCGGCAGCAACGAGGAGCGGTTTCCGCTCGGCCTTTTTCAGTAATCGCCCCAGTTTGCCACAGGTCGTCGTCTTCCCGGACCCTTGCAGGCCGCATAACATGAGCACGGTCACCTCATCCGCACCCTTCAGGTGGAGCGAATGATCGATCGGGCCCATCAGATGGATCAGTTCCTGATAGACAATTCCAAGCACCTGCTGCTCCGGCCGGAGCGACCGGAGTACCTTTTCGCCAACCGACTGTTCGGTAACCCGGTCCATGAACGCCCGCACGACCTCAAAGCTGACATCCGCTTCGAGCAGGGCCCGTTCGACGAGTTTCAATGCATCGCGCATATTCGACTCGCTGAGCCGCCCCTGACCGCGCAGAGTCCTCAGCGCACCGGTGATCCCATTTTGAAGCGATTCGAACATGATGATTGATGATTCTCGAATTCGTGGTCCGACCGCAACACGCCTCCAGGCCCCGCGATGGGCATGGAATGGACCGGCTCCCCCCATCACTCCCGCTGAGTGCCTATCCAAAAACCGGCTCCCCTCGACCCGCTTGCGGGGAGGGGTCGGGGATGTGGGGGCTTGGAATACGTTCTTAGATTCCAGGCATACCCGTTCAAGGAGGCGGAACGGACCAAACTGGATATTTTAGCAGAAGTTCACTCTTAATGGCAATTGGTCCCTTCCAGACTCAAAGTCCCTGGATCGCAAGCCATGGATTGGAATCGGATCTCGTTCCATCTCGGATTCTTTATAATTTGAAGCTGAATGTCGCGCGGAGATAGCGCCAGAGCCGATTGGCCAGCGTCCGTGGTGGAATCTGGATTTTCGCGGTGCCCGTGAGGCCAACGCGGAAGGCACCGTCGAGATTCTCGATGGGCACGGTGGCCTGATAGGAGGTGTTCAGTGGCCGTGGTACGCCACTTGGATCGATCTCGGTTGCCAAGGGCCCCCCGGAATGGCTGGCAAGATGCTTTGGGCTGCTCTTGAGCTCTTCTGGAGCAATCTCGGCGATTGTACTGGTCAAAATGATCCCGCGATCGGAATTCTGGAAGAGATTGATCTCCACGTTCTGCCCGATATCGACAAATTCAATATCCGCCTGATCGATCACAAGGTGGGCTTCGAGCTTCTCCGGATCCCCAATCCAGCAGAACAGGCCCCGCTCGCCTGGAACCAATGTGGCACCTTCGTTTTTCTTATCGAAGGGCGTGCCAGACCACTGGGGTAACTCACCCGATGCGGGTGGCGGTTCGCCCGCTAGCGGGGGCGGAATCACATAACCGTCACAGGGGGCAACAAGACGCAATTTTTCCCGATCGGCTTCCAACTGCGCAAGCTGTTCGACGGCCGTATTGTAGGCAGCCCGTGATGCCGGCAGCCGCCGGGCGGTCGCGTCGTCTTGATGCGCTAGCCGGTAGGCCACGTTCAAATCCGCTTCGTAACTGCCAAGGATTCCCTGCTGTTTGGCAATTTGGATTTCAATATCGTAGTTTTTAAGTTCCGCAAGCAATTGGTTTTTTTGGACATAATCGCCGGGTTGAACTTGAACGTCAGCCAGCACGCCCGCAACTTCGACATAGACCGGCTCCGCCCCACGTGGTTGGACCACCAATGGGCAATAAACGGATGCCGGGAGTGGAATGAAGAGCACAGCCGCTACTAGACAGATCAAGAGACCAAGGGATGCAACCATGCGTTTGCGTTTCACTTTGCCGAGCCTCCCAGGGATTGAAAAAAACTTGTAGATTTTCCATAGTGGCTGCAAAAACAGGCCATAAATGGCCACTAGTGCAATAGCCTGACCGAGAACTTTCAGACCATAGGGTTCAAACACTTTGTTCAGAAAGAACAGGATGGATAAAACAATGAACCAGCGATAGAAAATGGCGGCAATGGTATAAAGCACAAAAAGCCACTGGTGCCGCTTCGGCAGAAATGGATCGTCCGGTTCTTCCAATCCCAAACACCAGGCTCCGAGCTTTCGAGTCAGGATGGTGGTCGCTTTCTGGCGCAGGTTGGGGATTTCCAAAACATCCGCCAGGATATAGTAGCCGTCGTACCGTAAAAGCGGATTCGCATTGAACAGAATCGTGCTTACGGAACTGATGAACATGATGTTCAGGCAGATATAATTTAGTGGTCCCGGTTCGCTGAACCACCAGAGGAACGTCGCGATCGCGGCAATCACGATCTCCACATACATCCCAGCCGCGCCAATGGCTGCCCGGTGCCAGCGATTCGGCAGCATCCAGGAATCCGACACATTGCAATACAGGCAAGGCGTCAGGACCAGCAGCATGACACCCATTTCATGGCATTCGCCTCCGAAATGCTTGCACGTGAGGCCGTGGCCAAACTCATGGATCACCTTCGTGATCGCCAGAACCAGTCCAAGCCACAACCAGTTTTTCGCCGCGAAAAACGATTCGAAGGATGGCAACCGGGAACGGAAGACATCGAATTGCACAACGACCAGCAAAAGAGCCATCAAGGCCAGGCAAATGTTCAAAATCAGCATTGGTTTCGAAAAGAACCAACGCGTATAGGGATAGAGCCTGTTGAGCACGCGTTCGGGATCAAAGCCCTTGAAACGCACGGCCAGGACATTCGTCATCGAACCCAACAGCTCCCGGCGACGCTTCTCATCGCGGCGTTTGCAGAGCTGGACACCTTGACCCGGCGCGGCGGTGACGACCAGGCCGCTTTTGTGCAGCGTGCCGATAAATTGCTGGAGCTCTTCGACGCGGATTGTCTGCGGTGGAAATTCCGCCTCGAAGCGTTTGGCAATCTCATCCAGACTCGAATGGCCGTCGAGCATGTTCAGGATAGCGAATTCTTCTTCCTCGAATCGGAAGTAATTCAGCCCCACCGGTTCCTTGACAACCCAGTAGACCTGCCCATGGTACCGCTGTTTGCGGGCCGTCAGATCCGCCCGCACCTGGATTGGCAACGGCCGCGACGCACTGGATACCAAACTATCGGCAAGGGTAGCCATGGAGTACTTACTTTTTTTACTTCACGTGAATCGTCATGGTTGCCTGGGCACCGTCCAAGACAAGCCAGTGGCCGTTTTCTTCGATGTTGGCAACCTCGGCGGCCACGGAAAACTTATTGTCCACGAGAACAGGCCTGATGTTTTTCACCTTGCCACGGAGCGTGATCTCTCGATCATGGGCCAACTTAACCAGCACAGTTACATTCTTGCCGGCCACATCGGACGGATTGTAGTTCGTTAGATCGACCTGCCCGCTGACAACCATGGTGTCGAAATGCATGAGCCTGAGGATCGGATCACCCGGTTGAACCCATTCTCCCTTGCGGCGATAGAGCTTCACAACCTGGCCTTTGAATGGAGCAATGATTCGACGCCGGGTGAGCGCGTTCTCGGCACCTTTGAGTTCCGCGGCCCGGGCCGATTCATCCAGTTTGGCAAGGCGCTGGTTCATCTGGGCGATTTCAATCTGGAATCCCGCCCGCTCATAATCAAGTCTCAGCCGCTCCACCTCGATTTCAGGGTAGGGGGCATGAGAAACACCCTGCGCCCGTGCCCGTTCATTGGCCTCCTTGGCCTTTTTTAAAGTCATCTCCGCCACCCCAGCGGCCCTCTCGGCATATTGAATTTCCACCTGGCTTGTTGCCTGTTCTTCCGCCCGTTTCCGGGCGTTTTCAGCAACTGTCTTTTGAACATCCGCTTCGGTATCATCGATTTTTGCCACGAGAAGGTTCTCTTCCACTTCGTCGCCCTCCTCGATATTCATCTCGACTAGGACACCCGCGTCTTGGGCCGGTAGATCGATCTCTTCCTTAACGGAGACCGTACATCGCTCAACAATCGGATCGTCGAGTGATATCTGTGCGGCTGGAGCGATGGAACAAACCATTAAAACCACGCCAAGTATCACCAAGTGCGGTTGTTGCATTGAATTGTATCTCCTCGGGACGAATGACTGCGAAACACGTTCCAAGCAAGAATCATATGGACATGTGAAATGAATTCGATCGGCGGCAATCCGCCCGCCGCATCATAGCCGAAACAGGATATTCGAGCGGACCCAGCCGACCAGGTCATGGAACCAGACGTAACCGATCGGTGCCTTACCACAGAAGACCTTCGCTGTCACCTCCGCTCCGGGCCGGCGACCGGCGAGATTTTGGAGCAGGGTCTGTTTGAATGCCACACGAATCAGGACGGTGTTTCCCTCCTCGCCACGAACCTCAGCGGTCTGTTCAATCTCAGTTACTAAGCCATTGTATTTTTTGCCAGGGCTGGTTGCCAGGAAAAAAGTGACAGGCAATTTCTGCCCCTTCTGCTGGGCATCTTTCGCCGCATCCGTGATATGGCCCATGCGGTGTTCGGGCATCGAAAGTTCCAGTTCCCACGTTCCGGAGTTGGTATCGGCAATTTCCATCAACAATTGTCCGCAGTTGACTGGCCGATGTTGCAGGCGTTCGCGGACTTTCCAACTCGTCACTTGCCCATCGATGGGGCTTTCAACATGAAGCATCTGCTGCTTCTTGAGCAGCCATTCTTCTTCCAGCTTGAGTGATTCGATCGCTGCCTCGAGGGATGCCGCCTTACCACCAAGCTCAATTTCATCGAGTTCGTTCCGCGGTTGAGAACGTTCTTGAATCTGGCGCTGCACTTTATCGTATTCTTTTTCCGATTTATTCAGATTGCCACGAACAACCGTCAATTCCTTTTCCAACTCGATACTCTCCAGCAGCACGAGCGGATCGCCCTTGCGGACCTCTTGCCCATGGTCGACAAGAACATCCAGCACGTGCCCATCGATTCCGGCGTAGATATTGCGGCGGACCTCTGGGAGGAGCTTACCACGAGCTTCGAGCGTGAAGTCGGCGGGCCAGAAGCAGAGCCAGAGAACCAGAATCGCAATCGCCACCAGAACAGCGATTGTCTTCGGAAGCGTCCGCGCCCGGACAAGCCATCGCGCTTTCCCGATGGTTTTCCAGAGCGGCATCAAGAAAAGGTTTTCATGCTCCTGGGCATTGGCGATTGCCGTCGCGCTATGCTGGCGGACAATATCCACGCGCTGTGCCAAACCTTCAGGCGGGCGGCTGTCAACCATCTGTTCCACGATCAACGCACCCACAACGGCCGGTGGCTCAACATCCGCATCATCATGGGGTTCCTCTTCCGCGGGAGGGGGGATCAAGGGCAGGACGGCAACCGCCTTGGCATGCGATTCATCCACATAGGCATCCAGGGCATCCTCAACCTGCGGGGCCAGGTCACTCGTATCCCCTGTGTACCAAAGGTCCTCACCGGTCACCGTGACCGCTGTCGCCAATTTGCCTAACAATGCTACGATGTTCGACCGCTTGTCAAACAGATCCTGACCGCTTACCGCTTCAATTCGACATCGGTGCCCGCGTTGGATTGCGACACTCACCCGGTCGCAACCAATCAGTCGCCGTCCCTCGTTTGCGATGGAATAGGCCGTCTGGCGAACATCGAGTGTCTGGTGGGCGATCCGGGTAAAAGATTCCAGCTGTTCCCAGAGTGTCTGCTTATTCGCGAAATGTCGCAACCGCTGGGCCTTCAAGTAATCGCCGGCCAATTCGCACATCTGCTCAAGGAACCGAAGATAGCCGCGCTGGGTGGCCGCCCGAGCACCCGTGCGTTGGAAGACCTCCACCACGCCTTGCGGCCCTTGATCATTACGGACGGGGGCCAAAACAAGGAGAAAGTCGGTTGGATTCGCGGGGGCGTTCTCATCTCCAAGAGCAGACTCTCCCACACCCGATCGGGGCGCCACGAGGGTTCCAGTCCCAACCTGCAGGACCTGCACCAGAAGCCGCCCGTGCTGCATCTGAGCAACTGGATCGTTCGGCAGGTTTGTCTCGCGTAGATTGATCTGGTACTGAAGCTGCAAACCCCCACTCTCGCCCAGAATCCAAACCGCACCACCTAGGGCAGCAAGAGCCTGAACCACTTTGTTCAATAAAGCATCGTAAAATGCGTCGGCTTCAATATCCGACCGCGACAGGTCGGCAATCTCTTGAACAAGACCCTG
>JAFGFZ010000326.1 GCA_016930815.1 Pirellulales bacterium
ACATTTGGAGCCGCCCATGAATTCCCAATCACGGATCCGCGGCAACTCGAAACGCAACAGAAAGTCGAAGAAGTCAAGGGAAAATTCAATGCGCTCTTCTCTAAGCAGCATGGGCAAATCGTGTCTGGTTTCCATCCAAAATCCATTGGTGATATCCCATTCGATATCTATCCGCAGGTGATGGAAGTGCCGCGCCGATCCATTAGCAGCGATTATGTTCTTCAGGGGCTGGATTAGACACCCAAATTACCTATTGATTCCGTATAGAATTTCGAGTCGGAGTTGGCAAACGGTCTGGATTGCCTCTTATCCCATGTCATCCACACTCATTCTAGGAACCCGCAATCCCAAAAAGGGCGAGGAACTTGCGGAACTCATCGCGCCATTAGGGATCGATGTACTCACGCTTGCCGATATTTCAGGTGCGATGGAAGTCGTCGAGGATGGCACGACATTCGCCGCGAATGCATCCAAGAAAGCATGCCTGCAAGCCATTCATCTCGGGCAATGGGTGCTCGCCGAAGACAGCGGTCTGTGCGTGGATGCCCTGAATGGGCAACCGGGCGTTTATTCGGCGCGATACGCGGGGGAAGGGGCAACCGACGCATCGAACAATCGCCGTCTGCTGGCCGAATTGGCCGGCACTCCCACCGCGCGGCGGACCGCCCATTACCATTGCCATATGGTGCTCTCCGATCCGATGGGTGAAATCCGCGCCCAAAGCCATGGAATCTGTCGTGGCCGGATTCGAACCGAACCGGCAGGCACCCATGGTTTTGGGTATGATCCACTTTTCGAGATTCTTGAATACCATCGGACGTTCGGACTCCTTCCACCCCTGGTCAAACGGGTGATCAGCCATCGAGGCCGGGCCATGCGGGCAATCGTCCCCCAAATTGTGGCTGCCATCGGTTAACCCGCATATTGCATGCATTTCATCGCCAGCGCGCGGCAGAAGGCCCGTGAAATGGCGGGTTAACGAGCATCCAACCCATGCTGATTTAGTTTTCGCTTGAGTGTTGTTCGATGCAAACCGAGTGCCCGAGCGGCCGGAGCACACTGGCTGTCGAATTCAGCCATCACGGCCTGGAACAGGGGATGCTCGACGGCTTCGAGATACCGGTTGTAGATGGCGCCCTCTGCTTCTGGATCCTTCAAGAGAATCTCAGCATGGTGCCGCAAGGTGTCCGAGAGGGAGTGCAATTTAGGATCGTCGGGGACCAGTTCCAAGGCATCTAGCGGGGGTGGCAGATGTTCCGGGAGGATGATACCGCGGCGTGCGACAACCAGGGCGTGTTCGATTGCATTACGCAGCTCGCGGACATTGCCATACCAGGGGCGGCTACACAACTCCGTGATGGTCTCCTCGGCCAGAATGACCTCCGCTTGGAGTTGGTTGGCAAAATGCCTGGCGAGGAGTGGAATATCGTTCGTGTGTTCCCGGAGTGGGGGGATTCGTATTTCAAAGGTACCGAGGCGGTAATAGAGGTCATGCCGGAATTTCCCGGTTTTAACGAGTTGGAGCAGATCTTGATGCGTTGCTGAAATGGCCCGGAATCGGGTCTTCACCGGCGTGTCGGCGCCGACCGGAAGGACTTCATTTTGGTCCAGAGCCCGGAGCAGTTTGACCTGAATTGGGAGCGGGATCTCGGCCACCTCGTCCAGAAAAAGGGTGCCGCCATTTGCCTGCATCAGGAGCCCTTTCCGGGCCCGCTGCGCGCCGGTGAACGCGCCTTCGACATGCCCGAAAAGTTCTGCCTCCGCCAGGGTCTGGCTCAGCGCTGCAACATTGACGGCCACGAAAGGTGCCGAACTCCGATCGCTATGGGAATGGATCGCTTGCGCCGCCAGCTCCTTGCCTACGCCACTATCCCCGCGTAACAGGACCGAAGTGGACGCGTGGGCGGCCAGCGCGATCTGGCGGAATACCTCCTGCATTACAGGAGTTTGGCCAAGCATCTTGTCGATCCCTTCGGTCAGATCCTTGGGGGGGGATTGGGGTGGCGGTATCCGGAGTGCACGTTGGATGACGGAACGGATCTCTTCGATACCAAATGGTTTCACGACATATTCAAAAGCGCCGTTTTTAATGGCTCGTACCGCTGTTTCCAAATTGCCAAAGGCGGTGATGATAATGATTGGGATATCGCCTATCTTCCGTCGAAAGGTATCAATGGCCGCCAGTCCATCCTGGCCAGGGAGCCGAACATCGAGGATCAGTAATTCCGGCCGATTCGCGGCGGCCAATTCCAAACCGGCTTCCGCGGAGGGTGCGGTATCGACATCATGCCCCATGTTCGCGCCAAGACGCGCAAGACCCCAACAGATCGATTGCTCATCATCGATGACGAGTATCCTAGCCATGTGAAAGTTCCTTCTCCGCCAGTGGTAATGTCACTCGAAATTCTGTTTTGTTCTCCAAACGCCTCCAACCAATGGATCCCCCATGTTCTTCCACAACCTGCTTGGATACGGTAAGCCCCAAACCAACTCCTTCGGACTTCCCAGTAGTAAACGGCTCGAACATGGAATCCGCGATCGGTGGGTTGGGTCCCAATCCGTTGTCGCTGACAAGCAGGTGGGCGGTTCCATCCTCGATTTTTGATTCCACCCACACATGCCCTGATGTGCCGGTGGACACCGCGCGATATTGGGCGGCTTCCAATGCATTTTTCACGAGGTTCAATAGAACCTGGCTTAGGGCGTCTGTATCAGCTAACACAAAAATGTGCCCGTCAGAAGGTACCCATGCAATATGGATCGAAGCGTGTTCAGCCGCAGGGCGTACCAGTGGCAGCAGATGTTCCACCCAATCGTTGAGTTCAATCTTCTGTTTTGGGGAATTGGTCGTTTGCTTGCCCATCCGCAGATAACTTTGGAGTTGCCTTTCCAATAAGGATAGCTGGCGTGTGGCCATTGCAAATGCCTCGTCATCCTTCGCCACGGGGCAGTGTTCTCCGTGAAGATCCAGTGCCATCCGGCAACCGGTGGCGGCGTTGCGCATCTCATGGGCTAAACCGGCTCCCAGCAGGGCGATGGTACGCATTTGCTCGGTTCGCCGGACCTCTTGCTCATAGTTGGCCAGCCGCTGGGCCGTGTGATTGATGGCAATCGTCAAGTCCAACAATTCGTCATTTCGATGCGGTAGCTCCAAGGGCATGTAATCCCCTTCGGCAAGCCGCTGCACTTCCTTTCCCAATCGGGCTGTCGTGCGGCCAATCCGATTTGAGATCATATGAGCGACAGCAACGACCGCGACCAGGGAAACGAGACCTACAACCAGTGGAGGCCCGATGGCGGCACGCCGCGCGCCGAGGTATTCCTCGCGGGGGAAAAGGATATGCAAGAACTGCGTGTCGTTAATACCTGGCCGTGGTTTCATCCGTACCGATGAATGAAAGTAATCCCGGGATGCAAATGTCAGGGTACGGTTGAGCGAGATGTCGTTAGGTGTCGTGACAAAGCCAACCACGGAGAGGTTCTCCAGGCTGGTTGGAAAACTCGCGGACGTGGAACGGCCCTCCTTGTCGGTCAGGACGAATTCCGCGCCGGATAGATCTTTCATCTGCCGGAGAATCGATGCCGTTAGCGGGAAACTCGAATTGTCCAGCAAGTTGGTCATGCCACGCAGTTGCTGCTCGATCCGTTGCCGGGCCAGGTCCGCTGCTAGCCAGACATAGATTCCCCCGATCAAGCCGATACCGGTGATCGACACAATGGCCCATGGCAGCAGGATTTGATTTCGTAATGCCCAGCGCATGCGAGGGTCCTTTGGATGGCGGCTTCTTCATCAAGATCCCGGTTACGGGGCCTGCCGATTTTCTCAACATGAGGTTGTAACATAAATCGATACCCCGTGTTCGAGCCTGCCGCCTACCATTATAAATCTCATAGGCAAGAGTGAATTCCAGAAGTGATTCACAAGCCGTTTTTTCAAAGTCCATGCCGGTCACGACCTAAGTGACTGCATGGAAACAACTTAGGGGGATAGCGAGATAGGCCGGTTGTCTGACTCCAGGATTAGGTATAGTTGTATGTAGCTATTTTCTGACAATTCCTGTTCGCGCTGTCCCGTGGGCATTGTTATTCCTCGATGATTGAAGCCGCTATTCCGGTTGGTAGTTCAGACGAGTTCGTCCAGCTTCTCGGTACCTCCGACCAGCATCTGCGCCAGATCCGTAACTCGATTCAGGCAGACATATCTGCCCGAAACGGTAGAATACACATTCGCGGTGAGGAGCAGGCCGTATTTCAGGCAACGGAGATCCTCGAGCGGCTCAAATCGGTACTAAGCCGCGAAGGCGTCTTGTTGCCAGAACAGGTGGCTCAGATTATCCAGCAGGTCAAAGCTTCGGATGGAGTTTCCGAAGTCATTCCACTGGATGTGGTGGCGGGCGGGAAGCAGGTCCGGCCACGGACGGCGGGACAGAGCAGGTACATTGATGCGATTCGCCAGAACGACATGGTTTTCTGCATCGGCCCGGCAGGGACCGGCAAAACTTACCTGGCCGTTGCAGCGGCGGTGGAGGCGCTGCGGCAAGACCGGGTCCGCAAACTGGTCTTGGTTCGACCGGCCGTTGAGGCCGGTGAGAGCCTTGGTTTTTTACCAGGTGATCTGCAGGCAAAAATCAATCCTTATCTCCGGCCACTCCTCGATGCGCTCCGCGAACTAATGGACTATGAGATGATTAAACGGTACATGGAGGATGATGTGATTGAAGTGGTGCCGCTTGCCTACATGCGAGGCCGGACACTCAATGAGGCGTTTGTTATCATGGACGAGGGGCAGAACACGACAATCGGTCAGATGAAAATGTTCTTGACGCGGATGGGTGAACGGTCCAAGGTCGTTGTCACGGGCGATACGTCCCAAACCGATCTCCCCGCGCATACGAAAAGCGGCCTGACCGATGCCATCATTCGATTGAAGCGAATTCAAGGCATCAGCAATATCTGCTTGACCGGGGCCGATATTGTACGGCACCGATTGGTCCAAGAAATTGTTCGTGCTTACGAATTTCAACCGAAGAAAAAGAAAAATTGAGCCATGTCCACGGTAGGTCCAACTCGAACGCGATCTCAGCGCGTTGCCTCTGTGGGCCAGCAGCCCAGTTGGTGGTGGCAACTTTGGATTCGCTTGAAGGAACCCGGCGTGTTCACCCGCCTCATGCTCTGCGCAGCCGCAGCGATGGTTCTTTTTATCTTTTCCCGTGGTTGGGCTCCACCGCGGACATTCTATAAAGGCCAAATACCAGAACGCCATGTCATTGCCCGGACGCCATTCACCCAAATCGATCAGGAGAAGACGCGCG
>JAFGFZ010000327.1 GCA_016930815.1 Pirellulales bacterium
ATCAAGCCACCCGATCCCAATGCGCCCATCCATCAACAGAGATTCCACGCCGAAAATGCAGTTGGCCTTCGCTTGATTAGGGTCTAGCCATGACAGAATCTTACCTATCCGCCTCGGCTAGTCAACCCTAATGACTAAGTTCGCTCTGAACCCAATCTTTTAATATGTCTTCAATAAAAATAATCCAAGCCAATTGAGTCCGACCATCGCCACCGATGCCATCGTACCATTGTTTATCGCTCAGCAATTGCCCGTCGGGGTGGCGTGATTGGTGGTGGCCGCCGTCCTCGCCGCCGCCATGTCAAGCTTTGATAGTTTCATGCATAGTGTCGCGACGCTCTATCAGACGGACGTTCATAACCGATTCTGGCCCCATACAACTGAGCGCTGCCGTTTGCTTTTGGCGCGGATTGTCACAGCCGCGTTGGGTTGTTTCGGTACCGGAATGGCACTTTATATGGCCGCGGCTGGCGTCCTGTCGCTGTGGGATACCTTTTTGGCCATAGTCGGCGCCGTCGCCGGTGTATTGGCCGGCAGGATGAAATCTCGCCACTAGAACTGGAATCCGTACTTCGAATGATGACCCCAATATGAGTGGGCGGCCTGGGCATGTTCAAATTTACAGGAAGCGCTAATTCTTTCTAAAAGGGTCCATCAATAGTTGGAGCGTGCGTTGGTGACAACGCACGCCCTTCTATTATCCACCAGTATTTTCTCAGCCCCCTCAAAAAGCCCCGTCGCAGATTGCCCGCTAACAAGAAGCGCTCGGTGGAAAACTATGCATCCAAATAATCTCACCGGGTCTTCAAATCAAACTTTAAACCCCTATCATCGGTCGCGGCCGTTACTTCACATCCAAGAGTAGTTTCCGTGTTAAACATGGCAGGTATGTCCTTTTCAGGATGCGTAATTTCAACGCGATAGAATCCGAGGTGAACGGATCGAATACCCTTCTCACCAGCCGGTGCATCATCGCCAAGTTTCATGACGGCTATACCAGCCGTTTTGGTTTCACCGGAAGCTGAATAGATAATCCCTTTCAAAAATGGCTCGGGGACCAGCTTGACTTTGGCAAATGGAAGTCTTTGGCCATCCATGGTCACATGGACTGCTGCGGATACAAGTCTTGCTGGGCTGTCAACCCATTCCTGGAATCGCGCCGTAAGCTCTTCTTTGGTAACCGCTCCATTACCATCCTTGTCAACCTCTTTAAACACGGTATTGAGTGAAACAAATTTCTTGGCCTCTTCGGTAGAAATGGCGCCGTTACCATCCGTGTCGTATAGCTTGAAAGCTTCAGAACAGGCATCGTTCGGATCCAGATTGATCTTGGCTATATCTGGTGGTTTACTTGTGCAACTCACAAGAGAGAGGACAACAGGTAGAGCCAGTAATCGCAATCGATTTCGGAAATTTTTTCTCTGACTAGACATGGCCCCTCCTAACGCTTCGATACGGAATGCGAATCACTCGTACGGCGTCTCGAGAACTTTTATGTAATTGTTCCCAACAGGATATTCGCTGTTATCATTGCGCCCGCCAGCGACATAATGAACTTCCTCAGCAATTTCATAGTTAATCGCCTGCACCGAACCGTCGCACATGGCCATGAAAAAGCTTCCTGGATGTGCTGAGCCAAAATTCCATGTGCCAGTAAGACCCACGCGGTCCTGCATTGGAAGTTCATCCTCCGTCCAGCGGACGGGATCGCGTTCATCGCTAATCAGGACGCCCTCGTCGTCGCCATAGCAAATGGAGCTCGCAATGGGCTCTTCATACCACTGGGGATCGAGATATTTCTCACCCAGCATGTAGGTCTTGGTCGTGCCATCCGGTATATCAGCCATTGTGAACTCACTTCTGAGATAGGTGATCCCAGTGGCATCCTCGAGTTTTTGACTAAATGCCCAGGCGTTGACACAGTTACCACAGTTCCAGGCATAGTCACTCTTCCCCACCGTATCGAGCTTGTCGCTACCTGGCGGTGTCACTACCCAGGTGAGGCCTGAGACCATCGGGAATTTTTTCGGCGATCGACGGCTGGGACATAGCCAAATCTCCAGTTGGGTTTCAAGGAGTTCCTTGATCGCTCGGCGCCGCGCGGCACCCGTCAATCCAACGCCAATATCCCGGACCGCCTGTTCTTCGTGGTACGGAAGAAGTGGATAGAATGGACTGCTCGGCTGCGATTCTCCAGTACCCGCATCCGGATTGGGTATCTCTCCGACCCCATGACCAGAAGATGGGAAGAAACCGTGTACATCGACATGTTCCAAAGAGGCTAACGCTAAGTTCTTCAAGTGGTTCTTGCATTGCGTCCGACGGGCCGCTTCACGGGCCGCTTGGACTGCGGGAAGTAACAGTGCCACCAGGATCCCAATAATCGCAATCACGACAAGTAGCTCAACCAATGTGAAGCCAACGTGCTGGAAGAGTTTGCGTTTTTTATTCATAAAACGATTTTCCTCCCATTTAAAAAGGGATACGATTAGCCAATGATGACCCAATTATATAATCAAATGCCTTGATGTTATATTTTTTCATTACACTCCAGTTTTGCCAAGTGGAAATCTGGTATCCTTGCCGTCTAATTACATACAGAAAACCTTTTTTTAGCATCTCGCCACGAATTGGGGCTGCCCGGCCGATTTTTCCCCTGGTAGGCTTGTTGAACACACCAATCTGCTCGGTGTAGTCGATACTATCGAAGCCTTTGACCGGATCGGTACGATTCGGAGAGGTTTTGATCTATTTTTTATTCACCGGATCGAGGTAGCACGCTCATCCCTCCGGCGATGGGCGTAAAAACTCCAAAATGGTCGACCGCTGCGAATAATCCGTTTATTGTTCTTCGCGAATTTTGGAGTATTCCGCTATGTCACACCCGGCAGGTGCGATCCACGTGGGTGACGCCTGCCAGGCAACGCTGTGAAGCATTTTTTCGCGGGCGAAGGGCGGCAATACAAGCACGAAACGCAAGCGAGTGCGTCGATGGCGACGGCCCCGTGAATCGCGGCAGAGCCCGGCGGTCTGGACGTGTCAAGACTCATGTCCCTCGACTCATGCCACGCATGCCCACCCGACGCACTCGCTTGAGCATCGTGCTTGTATCGGATCCCAAACACGCGGCGGGTCTCCCATTACATTACCCAAGGTGCGCATGGGTGCCACTGCTGGCTGGTCCAGCAGTGCTCGTTGGGGATCCAATCGCGGGCATGAAATGCAATCCCAGACACCGGAAACAATCCTGGCATCCATGCCCGAATGGTGAACCGATTTGATTCCGGGGTGTCGATATTCCATGCTAGTCGTGGGCTGGTCGCTTGAATCTGGCTGTTCGTACCGTGCCGTGCTTGGTTCCGGCTTTCTCTAGACTTCTTTGGTTCAACCCTGCCGTAGCTCAAGAAGACGGTCGATATCCTCTTTTGAAAGGGGTTTCAGCCTATCGCCACCGCGAATGATGACCTCGCAGGCAAGCTCGAAGAATTGAGCATTTTGGATCACATGGCCGTAATCGGTCGCGATTGTCACCATCCCGTGATTGCTCATGACCACCATATCGTGGTCTTTCATTGCCATTGTCACGGCATCGGCAAGTTCCTTCGAACCCGGGAGGAAATAGGGTACTCTCGCCACATGACCGATATAGAATGGAATTTCTGGGATCATGCAATAGTCGATGTTGTCCGTCTCCCGGCAGGCTAAAGTCGTGGCGAAGGGTGTCTGAAAATGCATCACAACGTTGATGTCAGGCCGTGCCTTCAGGATCCCCGCATGAAATCCGATCTCTATGGTTGGCTGAGGCCCCTCGAGCATGGCGCCGTCGGCAATGCGGCACACAGTAACCTCGTCTTTGGACAATTTTTCCAACCAGCTTCTTGTTGAGGTGGCCAACAATCGCGTGTCGTCCAAACGCCGCGAGATATTGCCACTGCTGCAGCGCATCA
>JAFGFZ010000328.1 GCA_016930815.1 Pirellulales bacterium
GCTTGCTGCACACTTCGCCCAGAATCGATCGGAAATCGAGGGAAGTGTGCAGTTGAGTGTCGGGCCAAACTCACTGAAGACGATGCATCCGCCGCAAGTTTGGATGGTGGCCAATTGCGATCGATGTGTCGCACCGACGTGCACAAAGGGCTTGGCAGAATCTGCTTCAGTGTTCGCAGCCTAATGCGCCCTTAGATCGAGGCAATTCGCTCAGCTCCAACCATATGGAAATCACCAATCAGGAATGTTCGACACGCACTGTCAATCCGGCTACCTCGAACAGTCGCCATACCGCCAAGTCAGACCCATGCCGAGGTAGTACACGGCAACTGAGGCCTCAGCGCTGGTGTCGAAGTCGTCTTCGCCCTTGAACAGTCCTCCGGCAAACACGTCCAGATCGAGGTTCGGGATCAGAATGCCTTGTCGTCCGATTCCGGCCGTCAATCGGTGTTGATTAACAAAGGCCACACTGGCTGCCTGGAAGAGCTGGACGTTTTCCTGGGCCACCGGGAATCCGTCCAGACTGGTGCCAACGTTGTGGTTTATGGGATTACCGTTATAGGAATAGCCCAGCCGGTACTTCATCTTCCCGCGGGTCAGTTGGGTTCCCACGGCCAAAGCCCACTGGTTGACGAGAACGTCTCGCCAGAGGTCGGCTTCTTCCCAGAGTTTGTAATAGACATCGGCAGCAATCAACAAGTCGCCATTCATCAGGCTGCGATTGGCGATGCCGAGGCCCATGGTTTCCGGCTGATCCACGCGCAGGTCGCGGTACTCGTCGTTGAACCGAACTGCATTGGGAAACTGAAAATCCATCTTCGTCTGATAGAAGGCTCCGATCGTGTTGCACTCATTTAAGTCGTAATCGACGCCGACCGTCCCGCGCAGCGCATAGTCGTGAACCATCGCCGTGCTGACCAACGGGCCGACAAAGCCGAGTTGCTCAAATGCGGTGCCGAGCGTCAGCGTGGCGCCGGCGGATAGCCACTCGGTGAGTTCGAATCCGGCCCCCACGTTGATGCCGAGGACCATGAATTCGTTGCTGACATTATTGAGAAAGCTCCCATCGGGTGCTCGGCCACGGTACTCCGCCCCCAGGCCGCTGGTGCCGGCCAAGCCGAGTCCCAAAGTCCCGGGAAGCCCCACAGGACGAAGGTCCTGGATCACCCCAATCTCAGGTACGGCAAATCCTTGAGTGCGGGACGTGACGCTGTAGGCGTTGCCTTGTTGAGGCGTGTAGGTGACGGTGGGATAGCCTTCGACCCAAGCGCCCCCCCAAGGTAAACTGGGTTCCCCGGAACTGGGCTAGTGTGGAGGGATTACCAAAGACCGCCGCCGGAACGTCCTGCGGCTGGGCAATGCTGACTCCCGCCATGCCGCCCGCCCCGGGGGTGAGCATATTCTGGCTGTCGCTGCCATACCCCTGGCCGTACGCGGTGTGGCCCACGCAAGTAACCACGATAGCAGCGACGACTGTGATGAGGAAGAACAGCTTCATGATTTCATATCCCTGGAGACAGAGAGCGATCGTTGAACCCTTCACATAAGGGCCATGGGAACCACGGGGGCAACCTCGTCGCGCAAATCGAATCCCAGCGGATTGGATCGGTCTTTCGGGAAATGCTGCTTAATCGGAGAAGGATGTCAGGCCAGGGAATCATGCTGTCGCATCCGGCGCAACCGGCACAACCGGCGAAGTCTCACCCCGAAAGACCTGCCGAACCCGGGCCGCTGCCGGGCGCCGAATGCCGAAGGTCTTCGTGCGACACAGGATCAGGTAGATCATCCCAATGTATTGGAATAATGCTCATAATTTGTTGGACTTATCATCTACGGCCTCTATAATCGACCGTCGTAGTTGCAGCCGATGGCCGCAGGTCCACACCTCGTACTCCCCACGCAAGGTGGGTATTTCTGTGGCATCGGGTCGCGGCTTTGTTGGCGCTCGCGGATCTGCTCTTCGAACCTTTGAGCCCTGTTAGGAGACCCCCCGATGGAACAGAACTTCTGGTGGCGATTTCCACTCACCGCTGCGTTCGCCTTGACGCTCGCAATGGCCATGCAACCGATGGTTGCCAACGCCCAGCGGGAAACACCCAGTCGGCCGAATATCCTCATCATTTGGGGCGACGACATCGGCACTTGGAACATCAGCCACAACAACCGGGGCATGATGGGCTACAAGACGCCGAACATTGACCGTCTCGCGAAGGAGGGCCTTTCCTTCACCGACTACTACGGCCAGCAGAGCTGCACGGCGGGCCGCGCCGCCTTCATCAACGGCAGTGTGCCTGTGCGCACCGGCATGACGAAGGTGGGAATGCCCGCTGCCAAGGAAGGGTGGCAAAAGACCGATGTGACCATAGCCACGGTGATGAAGAGCCTCGGCTATGCCACGGGCCAGTTTGGCAAGAATCATCAGGGCGACCGCGACGAGCATCTGCCGACGATGCACGGGTTCGACGAGTTTTTCGGCAATCTCTACCACCTCAACGCCGAGGAGGAGCCGGAGAATCGCGACTATCCCACCAACCTGAAGCTCGCCAACGGCAAGACTTTCCACGAGCAGTTCGGCCCGCGCGGCGTGCTCAAGTGCAAGGCCGACGGCAAGGGCGGCCAGACTATCGAGGACACCGGTCCGCTCACCCGCAAGCGGATGGAGACGGTGGACGAGGAAACCCTCGCCGCGGCCAAGGACTTCATCCAGCGCCAGCACAAGGCTGGCAAGCCCTTCTTCGTCTGGTGGAACGCCACGCGGATGCACTTCCGCACACATGTGAAGAAGGAACATACGGGCATCGCCGGGCCGAGTGGAGACGAGTACCACGACGGCATGGTAGAGCACGACCGCCATGTGGGCGAACTACTGAAGCTCCTCGACGACCTCGGCCTCGCGAACAACACCATCGTGATGTATTCCACCGACAACGGCCCACACTACAACACCTGGCCCGATGCCGGCACCACGCCCTTCCACGGCGAGAAGAACTCCTCCTGGGAAGGCGCCTACCGGGTCCCCTGCTTCCTCCGCTGGCCGAATAAATGGCTCGCCGGGGAAACGCTCAACGGCATCGTCGCCCACGAAGACTGGCTGCCCACCTTCGCAGCCGCCGCCGGCAACGATAAGATCGTCGAACAACTCAAGGCCGGCGTCGAGCTCAACAGCCGCAAGTATAGGAACTATATCGACGGCTATAACATGCTAGACTACCTCAGCGGCAAGGCGAAGGAGTCTCCCCGCAAGGAATTCATCTATGTGGACGACGGAGGTGAAGTCGCCGCAATCCGCGTCGGCGATTGGAAGGCGGTCTATCTCGAAAATCGTGCCAACCGCCTCCAAATTTGGAAGGAACCGTTTGTCGCATTGCGCGCGCCGGATCTATACAACCTGCGCCGCGATCCATTCGAGAAAGCCAAGATCGGCTCGAACACCTACGAGGACTGGTACATTGACCGGGCTTACCTGCTCGGTCCCATGCAGATCGTCGCCAGCAAATTCCTACTAACGCTGAAAGAGTATCCGCCCAGCCAGGCCCCGGGCGACTGGAGCCTCAAATCGCTGGAGGAACAAATCAAGCGCATGAACATAGGGGGCAACTAAACCGCCTCCACTCCCGCGCGGGGCGATCCACTCCGGCACCCCGATCCTACCCCCACTGCACATATCGCCGCGCACCATGGGAAAAATCATCCTATCCGCCGCATTCGCACTCTTCCTCTTTGGCGGCGCGCTCGCCTGCCTCCGCTTCGGCTGGCGCATCGGCAAGCGCCGCTTCCAGACCGAGGGCGAGGTTGGCCAATCCGGCCTCGGCGCCATTGAGGGTGCCATCTTCGGCCTCATGGGCCTCCTTATCGCCTTCACATTCACCGGTGCCGCCACCCGCTTCCACGAGCGGCGCGACCTCAGCACCAGCCGACTCATGGCATCGCGTCAGCATCCTCCGCTAGCCGTCTTCCTCATGCTCGGTCTGCTCGTCCTTCTTAGCAGCCTCATGGCCGGCATTGGCATGGCCAAGGCCGAAAAGCAGAGTCCGCTGCACCTTTTCGGTTTCGCCGCCATCATGTCACTATCCTTTTACCTGATCCTCGACATCGAATACCCGCGCCTCGGCTTGGTCAGGATTGATTCTTTCGACCAGGCGCTCGTCGAACTGCGCGCGAGTATGAACTGAAAATGAACATGAAAAAGACCCTCGTCACACTCATCATGCTTGCTCTCTTCCCGCTGGGCGTGAAAGCCGCCGACCCGCTTCCCTCGTGGAACGACACCCCTTCCAAGAAGGCGATCACCACTTTCGTCGATCAAGTTACCCAACAAGGCTCGTTCGATTTCGTCCCTCCAGCGGAGCGTATCGCCGTCTTCGACAATGACGGCACGCTGTGGGCCGAGCAGCCCGTATATTTCCAATTGTTCTTTGCAATCGACCGCGTGAAGGCCCTCGCGCCGCGGCATCCTGAGTGGCAGCACAAAGAACCGTTCGCTTCCATTCTCAAAGGCGATCTCACGAGGGCATTAGCCGATGGCGAGAAGAGCATTGTCGAGATTGTCATGGTTACGCACGCCGGTATGACGACGACTGAGTTCGAGCAGATCGTGAAGGATTGGATCGCCACGGCAAGGCATCCCGTAATGAAGAGGCCGTACACCGAGATGGTCTATCAGCCCATGCTTGAA
>JAFGFZ010000039.1 GCA_016930815.1 Pirellulales bacterium
CATTGCCCCAAGCGCGGCGTGTGCCGGGTGGCGTGCTGTAGCCACTGACCCAACCCATCGGGTCGGCATAGGGGTCCTGCGGTTCGCCCTCGTTTGGGTAGGCAGCCGCCGAGGTCCAGTAATTGGATTCCCATACGAGGATTCCCGCAATATTCCGTTGCCATGTCTGCCACAACCACACACGCAATTCGGTGGCCGGATGGTCGATGAACAATGTGCAATAGGGTGCTTTCGGACCACAGCAAACGTACCACCAGAATTCCTCACCTGCCAAGCGGCGTTGTTCCGCAGCTTCGTGATTGTAGGAAGAAGTCACAGGGCACCAGATGGTTGGGCCGCCCACCAGATCGGACTCGACTTGTTCAGTCAACATCCGCGGAATCTCGGGGGCCCAGCGCTTCAATTTGGCAAATCCATTGTTGACAAATGCGTAGTCCTTCGGGTCCGGTTCATCGAACCAGTACACGAAGGCCTCGTCCAACCACCCTTGATCGCGTAAATGTTCTTGCAGTTGGGTGAGATACGATTCCATGGCGCCGCGGTATTGTGGGGTATCCTCTGAGTAGCCCAACAATTCCGGCTCTTGCCGGGCATGAAATGTGCCACCGCCCAGGCCGGGAATATTCAGGCGGAATGTATTGAAGTGAAAATGATCGATGGCCTGGGTCATGGCGCGATCCCAGTTTGTGAAATCAAACTCAGGCTTGGGGATCGGCGGAGTCAAGGATCCAGATTCCCCGGCGGGCACCTGTTGCCGGTTCTCCATCGCATTGGCATTCCGCGACGGCGTGCCGCCGATGTTCGCAGCGTCCTGTTGGTTGCCGTTCCTCGCGGGAGTGCTGTTCCAGCGAACATGGATGGGATCAAGGGGCGCGGGCTGGTAGGGTGCGATGTGATGGTCCGACAGACATTGCAAATATTTCGCGAACACCTCGCGTTTTTGCGATTCATCGGCCAGGCCGTGATAGCGCCAGATCAGGGCTGGATCGAGCCCAAATGCCGTTTTGCATGTCATGCGATCGGGCAGCTCGAATCCAAAGACTTCGACATGCAAAGGCGCCGAAATATCTACGCCGTCGCCTCGCGCCGAGAGTGTTCCACGATACCACCCTGCTTTCTGCCCTTTGGGAACGCGGACACAAATCCAGAGCGGGAAATTGCAATTGGCGGCCAGATCCTCGCCGTCACGCAAAGGAGGAAGGGGATCGGGCCACGGGCCGGCAGTCCCCGTCGAATCGGTCGGCTGGGTGATAGGCACATAGCGGACTCTTTGAATTTGGATCGCCGAAGAGGAAATGCATTGGCCATCGGCGCTACATAGATCGGTCGCCTGAATCTTCAAGCCTTGAATGGGACGTTGGGGACAAATGACCAGCTGAGCCGCCTCGGCCTCATTCACGGCCGCGCGGATGATCATTGCCTCACCCGGCAGGTCTGGTACGGCCTGCTTCGGGTCAACTTTCCATCCGGAGGAACACCACCAGAGCCCGATCGTCTCCGTTGTCCCCGGCAAAGCCTGGCCGTAGGGGGATGCATGACACGCGGAACTGTCCGTGGAGCATAGACTCAACACAATTGCGACGGTAAAGGTGCATCTGTTCATTTTCATCAGTAAGTTGCACATTCTGGTTGTTTTCCTGAAAGAGTTCAATGGAACATTAGGGGATGATAAAACTTTCGTTGCATGAACATGCCCGCGCAAATCAATAATCCACGCGGATGTGCATTGTGGATCCTGATGGTATCAGGGTCACCGTTTCCTTTCCAGGATCGAAGTCCCGATGGGATTTGCCATCGACCGTCACGGACCGCATCGACTCCCCATTCGGATGCCGCACGCGGAGTATCATGCACCGGGGCGGTTCCCTCGTTGGCGGCTCGATCGTCGCATCAATTCGTCTCCGCGCGACTGCGGATTCGAGAGTATAGTCGACGCGTCCAAAGCGGGTGGGCGCTTTGCGAATAGCAATCCGGTTGCCGTCTGTCATCCATGCACTGGGGACAAACGGCGCAAGCCAAAGCGCGTCGCCTCGCTCACTAGCAAGCATGATCCGGCTCTGGCATAGGAACCAGCCGGTTTCGTGGGTCTTGTTCCAGCCTCCGATGTTGTGGAAATGTTCCCAGAATGAAAGGTTTTCCTGGCTCAGCAAGGAAGGAATGGCATTGAAATAAGACCGAATGAATGGCTTGATATCATCGCGGCAAGCATAGACCTCTGCAAAACGCCCATAATAGGGTTGTACCTTGGCGAAACCACCAAGATGGAAGGGGTCCTGGCGATTCTTGGCTTCTGGATAGTCCCCCATACCCGAGCGGAGGAACTGTTGTTCCTCAAGGTAATCCATCATCCAGCCGATATCCGGCGCGGCTGGATCGAGGATTCCCGTGGCGGCCAGATGATGCGCGCCGATTTCGACACTGTATGCCCAACTCCGATTGCCATCCTCGTCTGGCAGGAAATCCTCAACACGGCCCGGACAATCCAATAACGCCGGATCGGCCGGTACCCAAGTTCCATCGTTCAGACGGACCACCGGGGACCGTCCTTGTGCCTGGCGATAGGCTCGGACCAAATCCTCGCGGTATTGCCGCGCAGCTTTGAGTAAGGCCGGGGCGTCGGGGTGATGCATGGTGTCTAGCATCCGCGCGGCGGATTCCAATCCCGCGCAGTACTGTGCGTCATTGAAGAACCGATAGGCAAAACGGTTCCAATCGGCAGTCACTCCAGGCGGAAAGAGGCCATATTCGGTAACCTTCTCACCCCGGCCATCGAGTTGCCGCGTCTTCGCCTGCTGGGCTGCCACCCACTGGCACACCCGGCTCACTTCAGGTGCAATCGCCTGCAACCACGCCTTGTCTTGCGTCCGCTCGTAATGCTCGGCCAGCGTCCATAAATGTTCACCCGTTCCTACCATCGTGTAGCCAGTGGTAAGATACCCTGCTTCGTTGTACCGGCGGATGAAATAGTCCAAGCTGCGGCGGGCAAATGCGTCATGCCCCAAGAGGCCCATGCCGCGGACAATCGAGTTCGCTTCGCTTTCAAGCGGTCCATAACGATCGGAACTGATCCACGGCGAGACGCGGCAACCAACATCCTCGTTGCGAGCCGCCAACAGGCAGTGGACCTGCGAGGCACGGATGACATTCGTCAGGAATTCGTCCGGTAAATCGACCTGCATCGCCGGTTGAAGCAGCGAGTTCCAATAGCGCTCAACGCGCGGCGCATACGGAGCCGACTGGATTAGAAGGGCGCGATCCCTGGATGTCGCGGGCCAGGCGGGAAGGTATCCAACGCATTGCGCACTGTTGCCGGGCGAGAGGATCCCTGACCAGGTCAAGTTGGTCTCGTTGCAGTGGACCTCCAATGGCTTAAGCTTGCTAATATCAATCCATGCAAGAAGCCGATCGCCCGTTTTGATAAGAATGTCCCGGCCTGCTTGCTCCCAGGTAACCGCCTCCGCGCTCGCTTCGCCCGATCGCAGCGCCAGAGAGAATCTCGCCTGGCAAGCCTGCTCCCCCTGATTCTCGATCGAATATTCCACCACACCAACCGCTCGTTGACGGACCCAGGAAGGGCTGCCGGACGGCGGTTCGTCATCGATAGGCGCTACATACGTGCATTGCCGATAAACGCAATTTCCTTCGATGACTGTCGTTACTGGCATGGGAATCCAGCCGCCGCCTAACTGCCGCGACACTGCATGGTCTTCACGATCCCCAAAGCGCGGCACCAGTTGCCATTCCTGTGGCATAGGCCGTTCCGGATCGTCGAACTTCACGTACGTATCAAAAAGAATTCTTCCCTCGCGCTCAACCACAAACTTACGATTGTCGCAAGCCAGCGAGAGCATCATCGGGCCATGATTTTGGATCGGATTACCGACAACGGCCAGGGCCTGGGCGAATGTCTGGTCCGGTTTCTCGCGGACCTCGGACAATAGAGTTTTTTTGCCAGCGATTTTCTCGAAATACTCCGCGGATGTCACCGGCGCCGGTACGCGGACGACAAACACGCCGGCATGAGGTACCCAGACGCAGTCGTTTGCCAGAAGGTCCTCAATCGCCACGCCGAAGGTCAACTCCGGGACCAGGAACTGCAAGACCGTCCGGTCGGCTTTGTACCGTTTCGTGATGGCAGCCTGGACTTGAACCCGCAACGGTTTGGCCCGATCCCACGTTCGCCGATACGGATCGGCCTGCGGGTCACCCACAAAAAGCCCATTGCGAAGTGCGATCTGAATTGGCTTCCGATCCGCTGGCCGCGTGGATTCGATCCGTATATCCACCGTCGTCCAGCGAGTTCGCGAATGGGCATGGAGACCCGTCAAGGTGCACGGCGTTTTGAGATCCGAGAAGACCCAACGGATCTGCTGGGTTCCTACTCCGATGCCCCGCGGTCCCAAATTCCATAGCAACTGGTTCCCAATTCGTTCCGGTCCCTCGGACACGGGTTCCCACTTTCCCTGCCAAGCGGATTCCCCGGACCAGATCTGCAACTGGATCTTCTCTGGAGACGGAATCGCGGCAGCGTCGGTGAAGGCCAGGGCAACCTGGCGCAACATCCGATTTTCATCCCATCGCAGACCGATACATCCTGACGCACCCGTAACCGGAACGCGATACGTTCCATCACCCTCGGGTAGAACATCCCGGTAGAGTCGGATATCCGCGGCCGGAAATTCATGAACACGGTCCGCCGCGGTCCCTGTCATTCGCTGCGGATCCCACGTCACGATCTTTCCAAAAGGCGCGATGTCGACACCCGCAACGGCTGGACGTTGGGCCGCGGCCGGATCGGCAACTAGCCGGGCATCGCCCCAGTTCGCGCAGTCGCAAGTGATGCCATCACCGGCATCATCCGCCACGAGGATCAGCTCGTCCGCTCCAGTGACCGTAACGGTCAGTGATTGCGGTTCATCTCCCTCGCGCATCACGCCGCTTTCGAATACCTTCCGATCATCGACAAACACGCGAAAGACCACACTGGCCATGTTCTGCCCCCCTTGCCATTGAATGCCAATGTCACTCTGAAATGTCTGAAACTGGCCATTCAAATCCACGACGACCTGGCCGTTGGCGTGATGGCCAAGCCCGTGCGCATACTGCTTGTCTTTGATGCGAAGTGGTTGCGCCGGTGCGTGAGGAGATTGAACCGCCGTGTCCATCCCAAGTTTGCCCCAGCCTTGCGTGATCGATGAAATACGATAGGCCAGGTCACTCGATACGTACCCCGGTGGAGTCTCCTCGGACCAGGCCATGGTACGACCAAGAGAAGGCATCATTAAAATGTTCGCAAAAACCAAGTAAAAAACAGATTGTCGCCAAGGCATGAGATATATTCCTATTCCCGCATGATTAAGAACCAGCTGCCAAGCGCATTTACCCACGCCATTCCGTGTCGTCGACGGTTGTTTTGAAGTCGGCTTCGATCCGGTCTGGCATTTCTTCATCGGCGACGGCCGCCAGATCTTTGGGAGTCGGTTTGCCAATGAAGAAGAGACTTTCCATGCTGCAATTGCCCATGATCGGTTGGTAATCCGCATCCGGTTGGTAGAGATCGTAATTAATCACTGGTAGATTGCCGTTCATTTGGATCAGGTCGTTCTTCTGCGCACATCGCTTGCATCCGATACAGCCGGTTTTACAGACGGCTCGCACGTCATTGCCGAAATCCCTATTCGAGCATGCGACGACCAGCATCCGATCCGATTTGAACGGGATCATGGAGATGATATTCCGCGGGCAGACATTTTCGCAGGCCCGGCATCCGATACAGTGGCTGTAGTCGACTTTTGCCAGCCCATCGATCATATGGATTGCGTCGTAGTTACATGCCCGGACGCAATCGCCGAGTCCGAGGCACCCGTAGGTGCATCCCTGGTACCCGCCTACCAGATTCGCGGCCGCGCAGGTCATTTCACCATGATATTCAGCGCGTCCCAGCCGCTCTTTCCAGGTCGCCGAACAGTGGATGGCCGCCCGGTAGGGATAGGTAGCGTCGACTTCCACGCCCATGATTTCGGCCAGTGCCGCGGCGCAGCTGGCTCCGCCAGGCCCGCAGAGCGTAACAGGCGCTTTTTTGTTGGCAACCGCTTCGGCGTATTCGCCGCACCCCACATACCCGCACCCGCCGCAATTCGCGCCGGGAAGCGCGTTGTTGATGGCGACTACCTTCGGATCCACGTGCACGTAGAAAACTCGGTTGGCCCAACCCAAAATACAGGCCGCGACAATTGAAAGTAGTGACAAAGATGCCGCCGCCAGAAGGATCGTGATCGTGGTGGTCGTGAGCATGGTGGTAACTGTGTCTAATTATATCGTGGTTGAGCAATGCAATTTTTTATGAAGGAACTCAGCGGTTCAATGGAGTAAGCTCGAAAGGGCATTCTTGACTCCCTGGTCCATTCCGGTGAATCCCATGAACGCCATGGCCATGATCCCGGCGATCACCAGCGCGATCCCCGGACCCTGGAATGGTTTTGGAACATCACACAAGTCGAGTTCTTCTCGCAGGCCGGCCATCAAAGTAATGGCGATTGTGAATCCGATGCCGCCGGCAACCGCCAGGGTCAGGGCTTCGTGGAGTCCCCATAATTCGTTCGGATTCTGCAGCTGCTTCATGATTTCAAGGCACGCGAACAGAATCGCGCAATTGGTGGTAATTAAAGGTAGAAAAACACCAAATGATTTGTATAAGCTTGGAAAGAACTTCCGGAGATACATCTCCACAAATTGAACACTCGATGCAATCACGAAAATGTACATGATGTAACTGAGGACCGATAAATCGATCTTGGCATCCGCGCTGCCACCAACGAGTTTCCAGATCCAGGCCGGGAGTGGTGCTTCGGGGCGAAGGAGGTAATAGGTGAATGTCCAGCTCAAAAACGCTGCCAGCGAGATCACGAACGTCACCGCGCAACCCATGCCAACAGCCATGTCCACCCGGCGCGAAACACCTAAAAAAGGGCAGATGCCGACGAAATAATGCAGCACGAAGTTATTGATCAATGCCGCCAATAGAGCAATCTGGATCAGATTAATGATTGTTTCCATGAATGTTATTCCTCTACATGCCGGCCCGTGCCGCACGGCGGTGCGTGTACCATTCCGAGGTTGCCAGGAGGATGCCAAGAACCAGAAAACCGCCGGGTGGAAGGACCATGATGCCCCACCGAGGCCACCAGCTTTCCGCCAGGACGGGACAACCAAACCAGGTTCCTGAACCGAGCAATTCGCGGACCGTTGCGATGCAAGCCAACGGCAATGCGTATCCGATGGACATTCCGACCGCGTCGGCAATGGCAACCGAAACACGCTGTTTCGACGCACAAATTTCACAGCGGGATATGATCAGGCAATTGACGATAATCAACGGAACATACGGCCCAAGCTGCTTGCTCATCGTGTAGACATAGGCGGCCAGGAACCGGTCCGTGATCGTAACAAATGTCGCAATGGTCAGCGTAAACACAAGAATCCGAAGGTGCGGTTTGAGGAATCCGCGAATCAGGCTGATGATGATATTGGCACAGATCAACACACTGGCCGTCGCGGCCGCCATGGTCATGGCCGGCTTCATCCCATTCGTCACAGCCAGCACGGGACACATCCCCAAAAGCTGCCGAAAGACCGGATTTTCTGGCAGGATGCCGTTGATAAAACGTTCCAGGGCCGTCGGTTCAGAAGCTGCCATGGCAGTTTGGATCCTTGGGAAAAACGATTGCTTAGCGGTTCAAATCGAGGATTGGCTGTTTCAAATTCGCGATGGTTTTATTGACAGTGTCACTGACACTCTCAGAGGAAATGGTCGCTCCAGTGATCGCCAGGATCTCATGTTGGGGATCGGGATCCGACTTGACAACCACGAGCGGCGGATCGATTTTTTTCGTGGCGAATTGGTTTTGGAATCGCTCGGGGTCGGTAATGTAATTGCCAAGCCCCGGTGTTTCCTTCTGGTCCAGGACATACATGCCAGTGATCGACGATAACGTAGGATCGATTCCGACGAGCAGTTCGATTCGATCTGCAAAGCCCTGTCCGCTACCGCGCAGAACCCAGCCGATACATTGGCCCTTCGCATCGCACGCCTGGTAAACTATCGTCGTCTTGCCATCAAGGCCCTGGACCGTCTTCTCTTGGGTCTTTTCTTGAACCGCGTCCGGGACCAGGTTCGGGATCTGGCTGTAGATTTCGTTGCGTTTGTTATGTTCGATGCGATCACTGAGCCCGACATGGACTCCGGCCAAGGCGCTACCGTAGAGGAGCGCCAGCAAGATGACCAGCCAGGCCTGAGTGATGTAATTACCCTGTTTTAGCTGCTGATTCATTGTCATGGTTTCGAGCTCGGGACAGGTCCACCTCGGGGTGTTGGGATGGTCCAGCGATTGATCAACGGTACGGTGGCATTCATGAGCAGGACGGCAAACATCAGGCCCTCGGAATAGCCGCTGAAAACGCGGATCAGCACGACCAGGACACCGATGCCAATCCCGAAAATGGTTTTCCCTTTCGCCGCCAGCGGGCTGGAAACGGGATCGGTGGCGATGAAAAACGCCCCCAGCATGAGGGACCCTCCAAGCAAATGCCGGATACCGTCGAATGGAGTCAATCCCGCCCAGTGGCAAGCTTGGGCGAGAAGGAATGTTGTAGCCAGAATACTCATGGGAATCTGCCAGGACGCCGTGCGGCGAAGGCAGAGATACAGGCCGCCAATCAGTAGCGCCACCGCACTGGTCTCTCCAAGCGATCCGTTGATCGTGCCAAGAAAGAGCGGCTCGATCGCGGCCGCGTCCTTGACGGCCTCAGGAACGGATTGGGAATCCGCTTTGCCCTTGGCCAGGTTGGATGCATATTCTTTCGCCACATTCAAAGGTGTGGCTTGTGTCAGAATGGCCGGGGTGTATTCGGCATACATCGAATCGGGTGATACGACATAGGCCGGCGCACCCATCTGAGCGGCAAAGCTGAGCATCACAAAGGCTCGGCCCACCATCGCCGGATTGAACAGGTTGTACCCCAATCCACCGAAGACGGCCTTCCCTAAACCAATCGCGATGATGGATCCAATCACCCCAACATACGGCGGCGCAATCGCAGGCAGCGATAACGCCAGAAGCACGCCCGTGACAACGGCCGATCCATCATACCAAGGAAACGGCCGGCCGCGCATCTTTGAAAAGATTGCCTCGGCGCCAAGGCACGATAACACGCACAAACCAACTTGGACAACAACAAGCCATCCGAATACGAGAAGCGAGACGGCTAGGACCGGACTGAGCCCGATCAGGACATCGAGCATCATCCATTGCGTTGTGAATCGCGTGTTGGCCAGATGGGGTGACGGGGCCACGCGGAATGCCGGTGCCAACTCATCAAGTGCTGTTAGGTTAGACGTTGCCATGGATTGAATTCACGCTTTATTCTTCTTATTCTGCAGCATGACCTTACTTAAGCGAATCAATTGCACGAGTGGAATACTGGCGGGGCACTCATATGCGCAGCAACCGCATTCCATGCAGGCTGAAGCATAGTATCTTTCCGCGATGTCGGGGAGCCCGGCCCGGGCGGCCAGCGCGATCCGAGTCGGCACAAGGTTGAGCGGGCAGACGTCGATGCATCGACCGCACCGTACACAGGCCGTTTCGTCCGACTTCCGAACGTCGCCGTGCGTCAGCACGACCACGCCACTGGAGCCCTTCGTCACAGGCACCTTGAGGTCGCTGATCGTAAAGCCCATCATCGGGCCTCCGGCGATGACCCGAGCGACATCGGGCGTTAAACCGCCACAGTAATCAATCAATGACTGGTAACTGGCACCAATCGGTACGAGCAGGTTCTTGGGATTCCGAACACCTGCCCCCGAAACGGTAATCACACGATGCGTCAACGGCTTGCCCCTCAAAACGGCTCGGGCCAAGGCGGCACAGGTGCCGACATTCAAAACCACGACTCCGACATCCAGTGGCAAACCACCCGTTGGGACACGGCGTTGCAGGATCGCATCGATAAGCTGTTTTTCACCGCCCTGAGGATATTTTGTCTTCAGAACACGGATCATCATTCCGGTGCCGGCAGCCGCTCCAAGAAGAGCCTCGATGGCATCGGGTTTGTTGTCTTCCACACCAACAACAAGTTGTTCCGCGCCGATCGCCCGTTGCGCTAGTAAGGCCCCAGTAATGACCGCGCCGGGCGCCTCAAGCATCACCCGATCATCGGCAGTCAAATACGGCTCGCATTCACAGCCATTGACGATCAGACTGTCAATTGGCTTCTGGTCGTTGCGGCGGAGCTTGACGTGCGAGGGGAAGGCCGCGCCCCCCAGACCGACCAAACCGCCATCGCGGGCGGCGTCGGCAATCTCATCTGGATCCAATCGCTCAAAACCTTCCGTCGGCCAATCGCCGCCCAGCACGTCCTCGTAAAGAGCCATGCCTTCGAAGGATTGCTGGTCGGCCGCTTTAATCGGAACCACGTCGACATGACGGCCATTGGGTAATGTCGTGACACTCGGCCGGGCTACTGTCCCGTCGATGCTCGCATGGACGGGAGCTGATACAAATCCCTCGGCTTGACCCACAACATCCCCAATCGAAACCACCGCTTTCGGCTTGACCGTCATCACGCATGGCGCGCCTAAATGCTGCAAGAGCGGGATGCGGACTTCCGGCGGGGTCGGAAGCACTTCGATCGCGGCATGTTCGGCAAGATACTTCTCCTCCCTCGGATGGATGCCGGAATGAAATGTTAGAGGGCGGATTGCTGCAAACGTGGTACTCATTTAAATCCTTCACAGTCTAAAAAACCCATCCTAATACCATCAACGCAGGCCGGTCTCTCCGAGGCCGACATGATCGCCATGCTACTCGGGCTCCCTCCTTCGCCATCGGCCGACCGCCACGGCTCCACCCATTCCTAGCAGGAATCCGACGATGCCACCGACGAACTGAGTCCCCGGTTCGTTTCCACCAAGAAGCGATCCGGCTATCGCCAGGACGATGGGTGTTAGAAAGAGTCCCAGCGATGCGGAGACGAACCGACACCCCTGCAACGAATTATTCTCGACAGGAATATGGCCAGAGCATTCGCGTCGCGGGCAGGCCAAGCAGTCCGGAGGATCCACTTCCGTTCGCTGATCGTTGGTATCCATCATTCAGTTATGAAATACCCCTCGAAGACTTGAATTTCCTTCAGGAATCCCCCCCCAGAGCCTACCCAAAATCAACTCCCTTCGCCCCGCTCGCGGGGAGAGGGGTGGGAAAGAGGGGATTTCTGATAGACTCTAAGTAATATAGGCAATTCGCAAGTCGGGAGTCTAGGCCCGATCAAGAAAAGGTCTCCAACCTTCATTTGATAGGAAGACAAACTTGATTCGTCTCTTTCGTGAACAATTCTAAGTGCGGCACCAATATCTAGAAATGGCTAAGAGAAGAGCGGAGATTAAAATTGCATTGGGGCCGGAATTTGGGAACCGATCACGGTGCGACCACCACCTGTCGTTCCGATGGACTGTCCTGAATTCCAGTGCACTTCCGCAAGTCCGTTGAAATCATCAAGAGGTCATCATGAAGTATCCCCTCGTTCAGCATCGTGACCAGACGCATGCTATCGATTGCCCCTTCGGCCACGTCCAGAGGATCGTGACGGGCGGCGAGGGCGGTGTTGCCAACGTTCACGTTGTCAAGGTCACCCGAGGTACACCGCACGTTCATGGCGGTTATGATGAGGTGTACTATGTCCTGTCAGGCTCCGGAACAATCAAGCTCGAAACAGAAATGCATCCTTTGCGCCAAGGAAGTGTCGCTATCATTCCAGCTGGCGTGAGGCACTCACTGGAATCTGATCCGGGATTGGAACTCGAATTCGTCATCTTCGGAACGCCGCCGATGGCAATGGACGACGATAGGGCAAAGCCAAGGGAAAAAAG
>JAFGFZ010000329.1 GCA_016930815.1 Pirellulales bacterium
GCCGGGGCCGGTCGCGGGTGTGAGCAGTTCGTCGAGCCCCTCATCGGAAGGGCATGTGTACTTCACGAGCTTGGTCTCCCGAACGACCATGTTTTCAGGATCTTCGTTGAAGGCGTTGAAATTGTACTGATCGAATAATGGCTGTTCCTCCATCTGCGGAAGGATGGAAATCGGCCAGCTGGTGCCGCTCTTCGTCCCGCAGCAAGGTCCCAGCGTGATGCCTCCGGGCGGAAACGTCTTGTAGGCGCTTTCATAGTTGAGGATGGCCAGTCCGATCTGCTTCAAATTATTTCCGCATTGCGATCGCCTGGCAGCCTCGCGGGCGGCTTGGACCGCGGGAAGCAACAAGGCGACCAGAATTCCAATAATTGCGATGACGACGAGTAGCTCGACCAGTGTGAACGCTGGCTGCCGCCCGTGGGACCTGATCTGGGCCCTGTGAGCCAAGGAGTAAGAAGACGACCCTAGAAACGCCATGAATCCTTCTCCTTCAGATAAGAGATAAGGGGATGATCCTGAAATGACAAGAATTCTGCAACCAATGTACTACCCGGTGATGACGGCGTCAATAGTTAACGCACATCCAATTCCTGAGATAGCAGCCCAGGAATTGGATGGAGTCCATCCAGATTAATTTAATCGAAGGCTATATTCATTGGTTTGCTGGGTGACGGATTGCAGAAGGCCTTTGACCGAAACGGGTCCATTCCAACGGATCTTAGTGGCGTTGACCTTGTTGTTTTACCTAAGTCGATATTCACGAAACGCGGCAGCCGTCTCAGCACTCCGCCCAAAGCCGTTCAAAATCAGAGGCCCTAGTGAATTCTTTTTCTCCTGTGCTGTTGCCATTATTTCATCTATATCATCTATATCATCGGCGAAATGCGTGATTTAAGAAAAACATCAGTTATGAGGCTGTAATTATGGTACTTTGTTGTGATACAATAATTTACACGTGGCATGGAAGTTGCGGAAAACCACAGACTCAAAGAAATCGGGAGATCGGATGTTGATGAATCAGACGGCGACGCGCAATAGCCAAAGGACGACCAGTTCGAACAGGGAGAACATTATCCAGCCAGAGTATCTACCGGCAGTCAAGCGTTTCTTTGCTGCCCTGGGTGCTAGCGATCAATCCTTCTTCCTGGCGGACGAAATCCAGCAGCATTTGCAGGCCTTCTTGGCATCGAATCCAGAGACGGATCCACACGTTGCCAGGGCGTTACGCCGTCTGTTTCGCGGATGTCAGGAGATCATTCTGGACGCGGACTACACCTACGCCTTGTTGCGTCCGAAAATTGGCAAGAAGCTTATTGTGCGGCTCCATCCCGAACTTGGAATGTTTGAGCGGGTGGAACGTCGCAGCTACCTGCAAGTCAAGGATGCGTACATCCAGGGCCACGAAGTCGCTTCCAAACGCGGTCTCGTCCTCGATTTTCGACCTTTCTTCCAAAATTTTCCCAAGGTGAACGAACCGACTGAGATGGGGGAAGGGATTTCATTTCTTAACCGGCACTTATCGGGCCAGATGTACCGGAATCCCATGGAATGTCGCCGCGCTCTTTTGAAATTCCTTCAAAGTTGCCAAATCAATGGCACGAACATTCTCGTGAACGAGCATTTGTCCAATCCGGATGTTCTCGTGGCGGAATTGGAGGAAGCCAGATCGATGCTGGCGGAATATTCCGATAGTATTCGATATGCGGATATTGCACACGAGCTGAGGATCCACGGATTCGAACCGGGTTGGGGATCCATTGTGGGAGACATCTCCAAAAATCTGGCCCTGTTGGCTCGGGTTGTGGATTCGTCGGATCCCGCCCGATATGAGTCATTCTTGGGACGGCTTCCCATAGTCAAGAGTGTCTTAATGGTTTCGCCTCATGGCTGGTTCGCCCAGGACGCAGTCATGGGGAAACCGGACACGGGTGGGCAGATCACCTATGTTCTGGATCAGACGCGTTACCTGGAACGCCAACTCATTCAACAATTCAGGGAATCTGGCATTGAGGCGACACCCAAGGTCATCGTCTTGACACGCCTGATCCCTGACGCCGAAGGAACGACATGCAATGTTCCTCGCGAGCGAATCCATGGCACTGAGAACTGCTGGATCGTGCGTGTTCCGTTCCGCGATGCGAAAGGGGAGGTGATTCCCCATTGGATTTCCAGGTTCCAAATCTGGCCGTATCTGGAAACATTTGCCGAGGAATCGAAGGCAATCGTGATCACTGAATTGATGGGCAAGCCCAATTTGATCATCGGGCATTACAGTGATGGAAATCTTGTTGCCAGCCGCCTTGCCGAGGATCTTGGCACGACCCATTGTGCGGCAGCCCATGCTTTGGAGAAGACCAAATATCTGCTGAGCGATCTTTATTGGAGTGATATGGAACGAGACTATCGTTTCTCACTCCAATTCACCGCGGATTTGATCTCCTATAACTCCGCGGACTTCATCGTTTCCAGCTCCTATCGGGAGATTGGCGGAACGGATACGGACATGGGGATGTTCGAGTCCTATGAGACTTTTTCAATGCCCGGTCTCTATCGAGTCGCTTCTGGAATGGATCCGCGCCTGGCCCGACATAACATCATACCACCGGGTGCGAGTGAGGAGTTCTTCTTTCCCTATACGGAAACGGAACGCCGGGTGGAAGCGGTAACCGGGTGGTTGAGCGAAAAATATCTCGGAGCGGATCCACCACCCGACGCTTTCGGAGATCTGGAGAATCCTGAATTGCCACCAATCCTTGCCTTGGCGCGGATCGATAGAATTAAGAATCTGTCAGGATTGGTGGAAATCTTTGGGAAGAGCCGCAATCTCCAGAAATCGGCCAACCTGCTGATCATTTCATCATTGACGGATGCCTCCCAGTCCAAAGACCAAGAGGAAATTGACGAGATCAATCGCATCTATGTGTTGATTGATACGTATCACCTGGAAGGTCACATCCGCTGGTGCGGCGCCCGCCTCAATAAAGTGGAAACAGGCGAGATTTATCGGATTGCCGCCGACCGACGTGGAATTTTCGCGCAACCGGCATTGATGGAAACATTCGGCCTGACCGTGGTCGAGGCAATGGCGTGTGGCCTTCCCACGGTCGTGACATGTTTCGGCGGTCCGTCCGAGATTGTCGTGTCCGGGGAATCGGGCGAGGTCCGGAATCCGAATGACCACGAAGCTTACGCGGAAGCGATCGAGCGCATCCTTAATCATCAGGAAATATGGGCAGCTTATTCCAAAGGTGGCATTGAACGATTCCAGAGGGCGTTCAATTGGTCGGCACACGCTCGCAAGCTTCTGCAGTTGGCGAACGTCTACTCCTACTGGGATTATCTGGACGTGATGAATCGCGCAGCCCTCGATCAATATATCCACATGCTCTACCATACCGTCTACCGGCCACGCGCGCGGGCCATGTTGGAGGAGATGTAATCCATGTACATCCAAATGATCAGTATCCATGGTCTGATACGAGGCGAGAACATCGAGATGGGCCGCGATGCCGATACCGGCGGCCAGGTACGCTATGTGCTTGAACTTGCAAAGATATTGAGCACATATGATCAGGTGGAGGCAGTCGATCTATTCACGCGCCTCATTCGCGATAAACAAGTATCCTCCGACTATAGCAGGAAGATCGAGCAGCTGAGTCCCAAGTGCCGGCTCGTGCGACTCCCTTGTGGTGGAGGAAAATATCATCGTAAGGAACGACTTTGGCCCTTCTTGGACGATTATGTTGATGCGATGATTTCCTTCACACGTAAAGAAGGCCGCATCCCCACCGTAGTCCACGGGCATTATGCCGATGCCGGCTACATCGGGAAAGAAGTTGCCTCGGTCTTCGATGTGCCATTCATTTTTACCGGGCATTCTCTTGGTAAGACAAAACTGAATTACCTGCTCGATGAGGGATGGACACACCAGGCGGCCAACCTTGAATACAATATCGATCATCGCATTAGCCAGGAGCAGGCCTGCCTGGCGGTCGCCGATCTGGTCGTCACGAGCACAAGACACGAACGTGATACTCAGTATCGGGAATATTATAAAGACGAACAATTAAGATTTGAGGTGATCCCTCCGGGAACGGATTTGGAACGGTTTTTTCCCTACTATGAATACAATATGCCGAATTCGGAGATCGATGAGCTTTACAAACAGGCACGCATCCGTATGCTCAACGATCTTGGCAGGTTCCATTTTCAGCCAGAAAAGCCATTGATTCTTGCTGTCTGCCGGCCTGACCGGCGCAAAAATATTGGCACGCTCATTGAAGTCTACGGTAAAAACAAGGAAATACAGGCGTTGGCAAATCTCGCGATATTTGCCGGGATCCGTAAAGACATTGAGAAAATGGAAGAAAGCGAACAGCAGGTTCTCACCGATATGCTTCTGATGATGGATCGGTATGACCTTTATGGCAAGCTGGCGATTCCTAAGTGGCATGACTCCGAACGTGACGTGCCAGAGCTGTATCGGATCGCTGCTGAAAAGCGGGGCATTTTCGTCAATCCAGCCTTTACCGAGTTATTTGGCCTAACTGCCATCGAAGCATCAGCCACGGGACTCCCGTTCATTGCCACGGAAAACGGTGGGCCGCAAGATATCGTGGCAAACTGTGCCAGCGGCTTGTTAGTCGACGTGAAAGACGAGGAAAAATTATCCCGTTCGATCATCAAGCTTCTAACCGATACTGAGCTGTGGGATCGTTATTCTAGCAATGGAATTAACCGGATCCGCGAGTTATATTCGTGGAAAACGCATTGCGCGAAGTATCTGAAATGCCTGAAAGAAGTCATCAAGCAACCTGTTAAGACACCATCTTCGATTGGGCGGAGCGCGCCAGGCCGGCGGCTTGCCGCTGTCGATCGCTTGCTCATCACGGATATTGACAACACGCTGTTGGGCGACGATGCCGCTCTGGCCCTCTTGAGAGAGCTGCTTCATAAGAATCGGGATCATACAGGTTTTGGAATTGCCTCAGGGCGGAGCTTGGAACTGGTGTCACGCATCCTGGAAGAAAAGTCGATCAACGAAATTGATGTGGTGATCGCCTCGGTTGGTTCAGAAATCTACTATGGAAAAGAGTTCACACCGGATAAAGGGTGGGCCAGTCACCTGCGGTCGAAATGGAAACCCGGCAGGATACGAGAAGCGCTCGCCAAATTGCCGTTCTTGAAACTCCAGGAAAGCCCGGATACGCAGAGAGAATTCAAGATTAGCTACGATCTTGACGAGTCCGTTTCAGGCGAGGAAGCGCTGCCGATCATTCACGATACCCTGGTCAAAGCAC
>JAFGFZ010000040.1 GCA_016930815.1 Pirellulales bacterium
AAGGGCCTAGTCGTTCATGAAAAGCTGGGCCGAAACTTCATCTACACACCTCGGTATAGCCGGGAGCGAGCCACAAAACGTTTCCTAAAACAAGTTTTCGATGGTGCGCTGGATCAGGTGGTGGTCAGTCTGCTTCGGACAACCGATCTAAGTACGGAGGAATTACACCAATTGGAGAAGATTATTGCCAGTGCACGGCGCCGTAAGCATCGCCAAGATAAAACGCATAAGGATCATTGAGATGCCGTGGATCGAATCGGTCTATTTCTGGTTTGTCCATGCTTGGTGGATTATATCCATCTATTTATTGGGGATAGCTCTCGGGCTCAGTTGGTGGCTCGCTGGTATAGTAGAGCTTGCGAGGATCGTGTGGACATCCCACCCCGCACCGCCACTCTGTCGGGAGTTACTTACCTCAATTGCCGGGCGGCGTGTGGATCGAGTCCGGCTGCTGGTGAGTAGGCGGATCCATCAGCCGCTGGCCTCGGTATGGTGGCGGCCTTTGATTTTATTGCCGGAAAATTTGTACGGGGATGCGCATATAGGAGAGTTCTCATGCTCGTGCGAAATACACGATTCGAAAGTCGAGCGCCTCGACTTTGGAGTGTTACCATGATCCTCGTTACCCTGACCCTGGCATGCATTCTGTCTGCCGCCACGAACGATCCGGGCTCACCCACGCAGCAGGTGGTGTCAGCATCTGGTCAAGCTCCCATCACCAAGAGCGCACCGGCGGGGCAACAGACAGTACAAGGCAAGGGGAACCAGCCCGTGCCCACGAAGACGATACTCGGCACGGTCGTCGATGAGGACGGCAAGCCGGTGCCCGGTGCCCAGGTTTGGATGCTAACTGCAGTCGATAATCAGGTGACCACGGCCGCGGAAGCCAAGACTGGCAAGGATGGCCGATTCGCGTTAGAACTGGCCCTCGACAGAGTGATTTGGGACACTGTATGGGCTCTTGCGCCGGATTACAGCCTATCGACGGGAAGTGCACGCGAGGCCTTGGCCGACGAAAAGGACGGGCCCGAGTTGAAAATCGTCCTCCAGGCGCCCGTGCATACGGAATTCCTCATCCTGACTCCCGAGGGGAAGCGGCTTGCGGGTGCATTCGTCGGACCGTATCACGTCGTCCCCACCGCATCCCAAAAGATGGGCGAGATTCTCTCCAGCGAAATACTCCGGACGGTAGGAGGAACCACCGGAGCGGATGGCCAAGTGAGCCTTCCTGGCCTTCCACGAGCCATCCGAGCTTCGGAAAGGCGGTGGCGGTCTCCGATAACGAAGGGCATTTTGTCGTGCGAGCCATTCCCGAAGGAAAGCTCAAGGTAAACGTGCAGATCGACAAGCATTTGCCCTATCGAGCACAAGTAATTGGGGCTGAGGAGTTGACTGTTTCCAATCCAAACATTACGCAGGTGGAAATTCACATCAGACCGACTGCCAGTCAAGAAAGTACCTAGCGCGGGTTAAGCTGCAGAAAAGTCTAACGGTGTTGATTGTTAGTCATGACGCGGTAGCTTTCGATCATTTGTCAGTACTGCGTCCCCGAACCTGTTGGAGCGCGAATTCGGCTTCCTTACGAATCGAGTCGCTGATCAATTCGTTCGCGATAATCGCCTCAAGGGCCACGATGTGCTTAGAGCTACCATACTTGCCGAGGTTTCCCAAACACTCCCTCCGAATTTGTGGGGAATTCCTCGCGTCGAAGAGTTGGAGCATGAAGTCTGCCACCAGCTCGTGGCCTTCGCGAGTGACACCGTGCCCTAAGCCCCACAAGGCACGTCCCGCGCTCTGATCATTCGTGTCGATCGAGGTGAGGAGTTCATCGATCACGGCCCGTGACTTGTCCTGCAGTGTGCTCAATGCAAAGTAGATGGCATCGCCCCGGCTTTCAGGTTTCGTGCGGGCGATCTCAATAAGCCGCGATTCGAGTTCCGGTGCAACACGAGCACCCCAGAGCCCGCGGAGAACCTCGCGGCGGACATTTTGATCCTCCGTGTCCAACAACGACAGAACAACTTCCGCTGCCCGACCTTGGATCGTCCCTTGCGTGAAGAGCATGATGAGATGGGAGGCGCTGTTTTGAAGTTCGGGTGAAGGATTTGCGGCGGCGTCGAGCAGGATCTCCAGATCGCCTGATTGGAGCCCAGCAACGCCGATCGCATAAAATGCCTTCACCTGGGCTCCGCCCTGCGTTGTCTGCGTCAACGGGAGCAGGAGGCCACGGAATGATGCCTTATCATAGTTCGCATCCGCTGTGGCCACGAAAGCCTGAAGCCCGGCGTATTGGACAACCGGATCGCGGCTTGCAAGTGATTCGCGGAGTTTTTCTACTCCGGCACGCCGTTTCGATTCGTCACGGACCTGCATGATGTCGTCGATCCACGGTTGGGCCATTTCTTGAGCTTGTTGGTTCGATATCGCAGCCACCTGGCTCCGCTCGCGCCGTTGGCGATCCGCGATGATTGCATTTTCTTCCGGTTGTTGCGGCCATGGGCTTGTGAACGCGAGTGGTTCAAGCACCCCAGCCCCTGCCTGCCGGGCTGGGGAATTCTCTTGAAGAGAGAATTCCGCCGCATCCGCGTCGACAAAGAGCGGGTCCCCAAAAACATTGTCCGCCCCCTCTGCCAAAATCTCTTCTACGCCAGGTGGTCCTTCCAGGTCTGCCGTTTGTGATGATGCCCGATTCCCACTCCCATTCTTCCAGAAATAATTGCCTGTGAATAACCGTGCTGGACCAGAACCCGGCTGTTCGATGGAAACTGCTTGTGCGTTGGAGAAGAAAATGTTCTTCCGGACCGTGGGTGCGGCTTCGCGATAGAGTTCCAAACCGGATCGCTTGTTGGCGGTAAAAGTATTACCCTCGATCGTGTCTCGGTTACGAAACCAGCATCCGATGCCAGCCATGCCATTGGCATGAAATAAATTTCCCTTCACCGTGGCTGCCGTGTCGCCCGATGCATAGATCCCGAACCGTTCATTATTGAAGATCACATTACCGGTGATCGTGGGTCGCGAATGATCGTAGCGCATGCCGTGCCATGCCGATCCGGAGATACGGCAATTTTCAACGACCGTCGCATTGTTTCCTGGAGCAATGACAATGCACCGATGGTGGCAATTGCGAACGTCGCAGTTTTCGATTCGGGCTTCGGAGGCTTTGCTTTGTCCACGCTCCCCACCTCCGATTTGGATCCCAGTGGCCCAGACTCCAGCCACCAATGATTTGCTCAGGGTGAATTGCGAGCCGTGATTGACGACAATTCCATTGGCGGGGGAACCGACCGCGGCCGAGTCGGCGATCGTAACGGTGCTGCCCATGATTTCCACGATTGCATTGATCCCTGATTTGCCCTCCATATGGCGGCCGCCAAGTTTCATTTGGAGCCCACGCAGCTCGACTCCCGCCGTATTGCGTATCGTAACCGTGGGCAACATCCCTGACTGCTCACGAAACTTGGTCAAGATGGCTTGCCGCTCGTCGTCCGATGTTGCCGCCTTGAATTCTTGCTGGATTTTCTCCATGACGCTGCGATCCTGAAGAACCTCCGCACTCTCTGCGGCGGTAATCACCGTTTGATCCCAGCCAGCGCCGACAATTGAGACCGGTTTTGTAATGGTAAGACGCTCTTCATAGAGCCCGGGCCCGATCCGAATCGTAGCGCCGTCGGGGGCGGAATCGATAGCCTCTTGAATCGATTGGTACGGTGCAATGCCATTTTGGGCCACACCGTAGGTCGTCTCTTCGGCAGAAGACATCTCTTCGGCAGGATTCACCCGTTCGCCGGCTTCACCCTGAAATGCGGCCACAGGAACAACGAGGCATGCCGCGATGATGGATCCCACGACCAGTCCACGGGCAGTGACGTTCCCACGGTTCCGGTTGGGATCCAGGATCGCGCGGAATCGCTGCTCCAGCCGCGTGCTCCGCGCCATCGCGATCGCCACCGTGGAAAGCTGACGAGGCATCCGGAGCAAACGTGTGATCTCCAGGAGCGAATCCGCATATTGTGTGGGGGATTGGCCGGAATTCAGCACCAGATCATCACACGCCTCCTCGCTCGTGGCCCGTAACCGGCGGAAGGCGTACATGGCAAGGGGATTGAACCAGTGGATGGCCTGCGCAAGGCGGCCTGCAAGTCCGATCAAACAGTCTTGACGCCGGATGTGGGCTAGTTCGTGGAGCAGGGCCATGCGCAGCACAGGGAGCGACCAGGCCGTGGCTTCGAAAGGAAGCAAAATCGTCGGCCGGAAGATTCCAGCAACCATCGGGGTTGCGCACTGCCGAGACTGGAGCATTCGAACAGGCCGTCGTACCCCAATCACATTCGCGCTGCGATTGGCAATCGCGATTAGAAAAGGATCCTTGACCGGCAAGGCCCGCCGGAGCAACCGTGCTAATGCCACAAGTCCCACCATGTAGGGTGACAGAAAGAAAACCATCCCTGCGATCCAGATCCCAACAATCCATCCCCACCATGCAATCCGCCACGATACCTGTTCGGGACCTGTGCCGGATGGTATTCCTGCCTCTGGCGCCAGAGCCGCGATCGCCGAATAGGGTTCCGTTAAAGATGCGATACGATTCCGTGGCAGTTCCTTGACGATCCGCGGGGCGCGATCCCCCAAAGTCGAATCAGTGGGAACTGCCGGGAACGCCACGGCATCGGATGTGGTCCGAGGGCGCGTGCTCCATGCCGGCTGATTGGCCGGAAAGCCATGCGGTTGAGCCACGCTATCTCCATGAGTCTGGAAAGAGATGGTCGTTGCTGGTCGGACATTTACCGCCCCATCCCATGCCAACCATGGTAAGCCGGGAACCTTCCAGCTCGGTCCTGATAACAATAGGAATGGCAAGACCAAAAGAGATCCGAGCGCCAGGGCCCAGACCGCATTCCGTGCTGCAGCGGCCCGGCGTTGCATGCATCCTGCAAGCATCATGGCAGTCACAAGGATGGCTGCCCCTTTCCAAGCAAGATTGAGTAAATAGCCCGCAGAAAATAATAAAACGATCTCCTGCATGCTCATGGGCGTCCCCCTTTCTGTTTGGCTTCGTCAATCAGGGCCGAGAGGCGGTCCAGTTCATCCGACTTCATTTTGCGTGCTTGGATGTCCAGCAGCGACGCCACCGCATGCTCGACAGATCCGTCAAAAAAAGTTTTCAATAAACTCCGCATTGCAGATCTCCGCGCCCGAGATAAATCGGTTGTTGGTTGATAAACGTAGCGGCGCCCATCTTGAATGTGTTTTACATGCCCTTTCTCTTCGAGTAGCCGAAGAGTTGCCCGCACTGCGGAATAGCTCGGCGGGTCGTGCATGGCTGCGAGAACTTCGGCCACCGACGCCTGCGCCGTGCGAAATAAGATTTCCATGATCTGCCGCTCGCGGCGGCTAAGCCGGAGATGCGACGGAATTGCCATAAAATCGGCACCTTTCTATTCGTCGTTGGGCTGCCAAGAAACCAGGGCAACCAGCGGGAGCCCAGCGTTCCGCATATTCCAAACCTGAACCTGGTCTTCGTGATCGCCCATCCATGCGATTAAAATCACATCTCTTGAATTCACGCCCACCCGCTCCCACGTATGCTAAATTTTTAGCACTTCCATCCCGGCGTGTCAAGTCCCCTACTGCTAATATTTTAGCAGGATTGATGCTAGGCCGTCTGGTACCTTGACTCTGTTAGCAAATCAGCCATGCTATACTCACCCCTCGCACGGAATCATCATGCGCGAGCAGGATGGCTGCCGGGACGTTGAAGCCCGGAGAACCGCATTGTATGAATAGGGACCCCATGCACCCATGGAGCAACGCGATCATGTACCGAATTCTGCTCACCTTGACCCTTGGTGGCTTGATCTATTCCCAGGCCAATTCCCAGCCAGTGGGCATGGATTTCTACAACAATCTATGCAACTTGCCCATGATTTACGACAATGTCGAATCGTACTACATATCCAGTTACGACCGCACCGGCGGGAACGATGATGGATTCCGGGGCACCCATTCGCAACTCTACATCGATGATCAA
>JAFGFZ010000330.1 GCA_016930815.1 Pirellulales bacterium
AGGATAATTATCGACTGTAAACGTCGTAAAATCGACCGCTGAAGCAATGCCGGGGATAAGGATCAACGAGAAGAGTAAACCTGCCAGTTGTGCGGCTCTCCGGCCGATGGAACAGGCCCATCGTTTGATACCGAGAGCACCCAGCATTCCAAGCATCAGGATCATCCAACTCGATGGTTCGGGAACACTTGCGAGCATCGCCTCGAAGGAACCGGGACCATTGGCCGCCTCGAAATCGGCCTTGAAGAGAGTGAAGTCGTCGACATCGTTATCTCCATCACCATCCAGGTCACCGGCGAGTGCCTGGTCCACGACGAAAAAGGAACTCAGATCGGCCAATGTATTGGGATGGAAAAGCAGCCAGTCCGCGGCCGTGATACTCCCATCCGTGTTGAGATCGCTGCGTGAGTACCGGTCCCCTTCGTAAATGACTGGAAGCTGGACAATACTTCCGCTGGTCAACTCCAATTCAATGATCAGATCTTCGATCCGGGACTTAACCCATACTTCTCCAAGGTCGACCGGCGTGTTGAGCGCGAACGTGCCGCCATCACCACCGGACAATTCCGCCTCGGTCAGTTCGTTTTCTGTTTCCGTCACGATCGTCCACGGATCATTGGAATCCACCGATCCATCACCAGGAGGTGGTTCATCATAGTGGTCGGTGATCGGATTCCATCCACCCAGGCTAAGCGCACCGGCTGGGGAAAAGATCGAATAGGCATGGATATCGACATCATTAAAACCGACATTTTCGAGCGTGACATTTCCCGTAGTACGATCGACCGTGGCTTGAATGTCGACAATGTCCGAAATCGTCTCTAAAAGAACGTCACTATCACCACCAAATGGCGAAAAGATAATACCGTTTGTCGCATCACCGCTTCCCCAATTGGTGAAGCCGACGGAGCCTTGCGAAATTGAGAATGAGTTGTCAACAACCGGATCGTAACTATAGACCGTTGCCGCGCCATCCGGATCATCAATGACTTTCACTTGAATCACATCTTCCACGACTGAGACAATAACATCAAATGGCTGATCCTCGGTATAAATGAACTTGGGGGCCGCCTGATCATCCCGGAAGAGTTCGCTCCAAGAACCCATATCACACTTTTGGATCGATAGTCCTTGCGGAGCCCGTGACGCGGTAGTACCCATCCCTTCGCGAGAAAAATTGATTCGATAGAAGGTGCTATCGTCGGCAACTCGTACTAAAAGACCAATCCCATCATTATCGCCATTTTCCATTCGAACCTTCATCTGATAATTGGTCCATGCAGCACTTCCCGGCTCATTGATAACCACTGCCGGGCCGATGAAATCGATATTGGGCGTGCCTGATGTCGCCCATTCATAGCCATTGGTATCATCTTGGATCGTGCCGTTGCGGAAGTCCTGGCGGAAGTTGCCGAGGTCCTCGCCGCCGTTCCCAATGGCGCCGACGGAATTGACCATCTGAAGCGCTCGCCAGGCAACTGGGATCGCATCACCGAAGTCCGTGGTCTTGTTCAGTGTTGTGGACGAAACCGAAATGGATTGAAGAACCGTTCCCCGCTGCAGGGAGCCTCCCGCTTCGGCGGTATTCACTTGTTTCTGGGCCCAAGAGTGAACACCGTAGTGGCCCCCTTGCAAGTTGGAATCCGAACCGGCCAAGAAATAAAGATCGTCGATGGTAACCATCCAATCCGAGTTATCCACATTGAGAACAACCTCGAAAGGGGTGCCGTCTGTATAAGGGAGGAAGGCACCTCCGTCCCAGCCGATCTGCGTGATGGTCCCGTTGACCACTTTCTGTACCGATAGGCCAACAGGGAACCCTAGGTTCCCGCTGGATTGGTCGCGCATGCCAATTCGAAAATAATTGTTGTTGTCTTCATAGCCAAAGACAATGCCAAAGCCATCGTTGTCGTGCGTCGACATTGTCGCCGTCAGGTCGTAAGTCGCCGGCGTGACATCCGCCATATTGACCATGAGATAGGGCGTATATAAGCCAGAATTGGCAGCCTCCGCGCTTAGATCGTCTCCCTCGCGGCCATCGGAAGACTCGGAGAGCCAGTGGTCGACCAGTAGTATTCCCCAATTGGGTGGAGAACCGATTCGTGCCGGGCCGACATAGGTATCGGTCCAACCTTCGAATCCAGTGACAAAAACGTCGCCAACCAGAACCTCGCCCGAAACTCTAGGAGCGAACCACCCCAGAGAAACAATCCATGCCGCCATGAGCAGGGCCGAATTTCGCGTTGCCAATCGCAACGCTCCGAAAGTTTTCGAATTCATTAGATGCTCCTTTGTCAGTCTCTTTTCGAGTTCACGAAACTTGCCAATGATTGTTTACGGTTCCAAATCAAAATCGATCGTCTGATTTCCCGGTTTCACGGTTGCCGTCAGACCAGACGATCTGTTTTCACGATAGCGGGCAGGAATCTTCGTTGTCATGTTCGGATCCACTTGCTCATCCCCGGATGCCTCTTGGCTCCCTCCACGGATCATCACCCGGTACTCCCCCGCCTTGATACCTTCCACCTTGCCAGCACTTATCAGGGAGTATTTTCCATCTTCCTGGAAATAGCCAATGGCGGCGCGGGTGGTGGTCTCTTCGCGTTCAGTCGGTTCGAAAAGAATCGTGCCGGGGCCGACAGGCGCCCCCTCGACCGTGACCGTGCCCGTGACATGGCCCCAGTCCTTCTCACCACAGCCGGCAAGGCACAGCAACAGTACCACGAGGGCAGCAAATAGAAATCGAGAGCGAACCATAGGATACCAGGTTTGAAAATCCATTTTAGAAATCCTCTCCAAGGAGTTCTTCTTTTGCCCGAGTCCCGATGAAATCGATGATCCGTTTCGGCGTGTTTTCGGAAATGAACCGGACACTGCCATCGGCCAATGCGATGTGCAGACCGCCTGGATGATCGCTATAGAGTTCATTATTCGAGGTAACGTTGAGCAGCGGTTCATGATGCACGAATGAATTGTCGCCATCGCCCCAGAAACGGTTGCCATCGGTACGGCCCGTGGCTTCGCCGAGCGTGATCGTATATCGCGTTCCATCCGTGATATGCCGGATCGAAATCCGGTGGTTGTCCCTGGCCGGACCGGTTGGCAGTCCGCCCACCGCTGGCAGCACACCAACTTCATAGCCATGGTCTTTTTCCCAACCGTTGGGGATGACCAGCCCATCGTTGTCATAGTTGCCGACACCATTGATGGCAGGGTAGTCTCCCTGCGCGGGGTCCAGGTGCTCCGCCGACGGGCAGAGCTGCACCGATAAGGTGCCCAGAGCCGTCCGCGTGATCTCGAAGTTCGTGCCCTCATTCCACTTCACTTCAAAGTCGTACTTATCGTAGAGGGCCTGCTCTTCGACATAGGGGAGGATCATCGTCATCCAGCTATGATTGAGAGTGAACGCAGGCTCCTGCGCCGCTGGAAATTCTTTATACGCCTCGTGAAACAGATGCAGCCCGGTTGCCAATTGCTTCAGATTATTTTTGCAGGCGGTTTTTCGAGCCGCTTCCCGCGCGGCCTGCACGGCTGGGAGTAGCAGGGCAACGAGGATCCCAATAATGGCGATCACCACCAACAATTCGACCAGCGTGAAACCGGTGGAATTCCTGGTAGACTTAAAATGGATACCGGGCTTCTCCCTATTCATTATCCTTCGTGTCCTTTCTAAGAATGATATGATTTCCCCGGGTACGCGGTATTCGCGCCAGGGCGCCTAGGGAACTATTTCATTGGCTGTTCCGTTAGCGATCAGGCTACGAAGATAGCCAACCCCTGCGTTAAAAGGTTTTCATTCGCCTACCATCGCGGACGATTGTCAGTTTAGTCTCAAAATGCGATTGATTCAACCTTTTAATGCCCGGTACACCCAATATTAATATTCTGAACCAGGATCCCTGGGGCACTACTCTAGTTGTTTGACACAAATCAATCGAAGCCTCAGCCCCAACGGGGGCGACCTTATTCAAGCCCAGGGTGGAGAGACGGGAGGGTACCGACCGTCTCGCAACCCTGGGATAGGTAACGCAATATTCCAT
>JAFGFZ010000331.1 GCA_016930815.1 Pirellulales bacterium
AGGCTGAATACTCGTATCTGATTGAACCAGGAATGATTTACCCAAACATGCTGTTTGGAGTCATTTGGTGTATATTTGCGCTGTCATCCCTTGGATTAAGAGGAGTCCTGCCATGTTACGATCGTCGAGAAAAGTCAGATCGAAACTCCGCACGCAAATCACATCTAGAGCAGATCGCTTCCAACATTGGGGTCGCTCCCTCCGAATGGAACCGCTGGAAGATCGTACTCTGCTGACAACAATTTATTGGGATGGTGGCGGGAACGATAGTGATTGGGAGAATGCGGATAATTGGTGTGCAAGTGTTCTTCCTGATCGTGTTCCTGAGGCCGGTGATGATGTCGTGATAGATAGTAGTATCATAACTTCACCTTCGGTGGTTCTCACTTCCTCAGCAGCAACCGTCGGGAGTTTATCGATTCAAGGAGGTGCACAACTTTCCCTCATTGGCAGTACATTAGATGTGACTGGCGCCATCATTCTCGGTTCAACCACAGGAAATGCGATACTTGAACTGGCCGCCTCCACATTGTCCGCTGGTTCTTTTTCCAGTTATGGTAATTTAAGACTCGACGGAAGTAATGATAACACAACCATTCATGCGAATGTCTTCAACTATGGCAATCTACAAATCCTAGGGCAATACAATACCATTGATGGCTCATTAACCAATGGATCAGCAATCCATTCCGGTGCCATGTTGCGTATTGAAGGAATTCATGGCGGAAGTAATCCGTTCATCAATGCAGAACTACAGGTAACCGGTAATCTACAGAACAATGCGAGGATGGAGCTGACTTCGATGGAAGTGTATCCTACGACCAACGCATCGGCATCACTGACGGTCGGCTTGGATGGATCGGGCATATTGACCAACGCAAGCACCGGCATCATTGATGTACTCCAAGGCGACCAAGCAGGCGGTGATCGCAGGATTCAGGGAGCTGTCGTCAATGAGGGCGTAATCCACGTCGACTATGATCTATCGATGCGGCATACCATGGAACCATTATCTTCTTTTACAAACTTAGGATCGATTATTGTAACAAACGATGCGTTGTTGACAGTCGATTTATATGCTTCTGCGGAGAATGAAGGAAATATTCTTATCGATGGTGCTTTCGTTTTGGCAGATATTGTTTTTACCAATACAATAACAGGTCAGATTGACGCTTTGGAGGGTAACGTCTCGTTGCTTGACAATACTACCTTCAACCACCTTGGTGAAATGATCATTGGCCTCGGCCATGAACTTAAACTTACCAGTTCCATTTTGATTAACGAAGTCGGCGCAACACTCGTGCACAATGGGAACTTCAAACTCCAAGGGAACAGCAAACTGCAGCTCAACGAAGCCTATGCGACCGGGAATGCCCATGTCACTCTGGATCATTCAGATGTTACTGGAACTGGATCACTTATCAACGAGCACTCGATGGAGTTTCTAGATTCCACCTCTTATGTAAATTTGATGAATCATGGATATCTAACCGTGATTGGGAGTAATACTCAATTCAAGAATTCAATGACCAATGCTTCTGATGGCAACATGGAAATCTCAGCAACATTCGGCACTGGATACCTGAGGGTCACGGGCGATCTTCAGAACGCAGGATTCCTAACCTTGAGTGGAATAGATGTCGCAATAGCCCGGTTAAAATTGTATTCCGGAACACTATACAACCAGAGTACCGGCGAGATCCATATTCAATCAAACTCCTCAACCAGCGTTCAAATAATTGATGCACCCGTGAATAATGAGGGCACGATTCTCGCAGATGCCAATACGTTGATCGATGCCTTAACAAACAGCGGAACCGTTGATATTGCGAATCATGTTGAATTGGATATCGATACATCGTACACCCAATCGATCGACGGCACACTCGGTGTCGAAATTGGCGGAATATCTCCTGGATCCACACACAGCCTCCTTGATATCGCCGAAGTTGCCACACTCAACGGCACACTCCATATCCAGTTGGTGGATGGTTATGTTCCTGACGATGGCGATACATTTGAAATCATCAATTACGCAACCCATGCCGGAGCATTTGTGGAACTTACCGGCCCTGGGGGGAGTCCGTACCTCGATTTCATTGCCATCTACAATCCCAATAATGTTACACTCGAATATTCACCAGTCGAAGATTACATTACCGAACTCGTTCTCAGCGATGAATCGGCCTGCGAAGGTTCCCCAATTATACTCTATGGTGCGTTCGAATCCCCCGATACATCGAGTGGAACTCAAGTGACGATTGATTGGGGCGACGATTCGGGCGCTACAGTCCTGGATCTGGATGCCGGCGTCCTTTCATTTAGCGCGCCGCATACCTTCGCCGATGGCCCGTACAATGCAATCATCACAGCCACTGTAACGGGCCATCCATGCGGCCCGCAAACCGAGACCGTCCCAATCTCAGTCAACAACGTCAATCCAGAAATAATCTCGTTGAACAGCACAGCGACCGCTCCGGGTGATGCTCGCGAAGAAGAATTGGTCAGCGTCTCAGCCAGCTTTCTCGATGCAGGTGTTCTGGACACACACACGGCGATGATCGATTGGGGGGATGGCACCGCGTTGGAATCGGCCAATGTCGTTGAAATCAATGGATCGGGGAACCTCTCGGCAATGCATAGTTATCTTGCCGGAGGCGTCTATATGGTCACTCTGGTGCTGACGGATAAAGATTCGGGGGCGGCCGAGGCAACGACCGCGACGGTGATCACAGGAGCAGGAATCCATGACGACGTGTTGCAGATCGTGGGCGCGGCAGGAAGCGAGCAAGTCCATATCTTCGTGCTTGGCGAAAATATCATCATCGTTGCCGATTTCCTTTCGGGATCTCTTTATCAAAGCTTTGATAGCGATCAGGTCGAGAGTATCAAAATTCTGAGTGGGGACGGGAATGATTATGTCCAAGTATGGGCAGCGGTTTCGATCCCAGTGCAAATCGATGGCGGGGCTGGGAATGATACACTCATCGGTGGGAATGGTGACGACACGCTAATCGGCGGCGATGGTAGCGACCAATTGCTGGGCCGCGATGGAGATGATATCCTGTTCGGCGGTAGTGGGGCGGACATTCTCTCTGGTGGCGACGGGCATGATATCCTCGTCGGTGGCGATGGAGATGATATTCTCCTCGGTGGCTACGGCCGAGATTTGATCTTCGCAGGGCAGGGGAGTGACATACTCTACGGTAGCATCGGCGAGGATATCCTGATCGCCGGATTCACGCTCTTCGATATCGATTCAGCCGCCCTCACGAAGCTGAGAGATGAATGGACTTCCGATCGTACCTACGAGGAACGGATCCTCAACCTGTCCGCGGCTGGTACCGAGGATCGGCTCAACGACGATTACTTCCTCCTCGACGGGCTGACGGTATTCGACGACGACGATCTTGATATACTGATCGGCGGTTCGGGCGACGATTGGTTCTTCTTCAAGACAGATGAGGACCTGGCGTTGATGTACTCCGACGAAATCTTTGCCAACGATATCGAGGATCTTCTCAATTCATGAATTTAGGTAAAAAGTCGACGCTCATCGAGCGGCTCGATGCGCTTTACGAATACGATCGCGAACCGGTCACTGAAGACAAGTTCCATGGCTGGAAAACGTTCATTGCCATGTTTTCCGGCGAGCATATCGCGGGTACCGAATTCGTGCTGGGGCCGTTGATGGTCATGCACGGGGTTTCCGCCACCGATTTCTTCGTGGGACTTTTGGTTGGAAATTTTCTGGCCGTGTTGAGCTGGGCGTTCTTGTGTGCACCGGTCGGCGTCAAGACCCGCCTGACCATCTATTGGCAACTACGCCGGATTTGCGGCCCCTATTTAACGATTGCCTACAGTGCCTTCTATGCCATCATTCTTTGCCTTCTTGCCGGCGCGATGATCAATGTCGCCGTGACCGCGGTCTCGATCCCGTTCGGGATTCCCAACCCGGATTACGGAGCAGGAGATATCATTCCAACCCTTCCCTGGATTTTCCTTGCATTGATGGCGGGTACCGTGATCGCAGCGCTCGCCGTTCTGGGCTTTGAAAAGATCGCCCATTTCTCCAAGATTTGCGCGCCGTGGATGGTCCTGGTTTTCTTCGCCGGGGCCATCGCGGTCCTGCCCGATCTCGGGTGTACTTCGGTCGGTGATTTCTGGCGGATCGCGAATGAAAAGATCTTCACCGGCGTGCCGATTGGAGACAGTTCCAAGTACACATTCTGGCACGTGATGGGATTTGCCTGGTTATGCAACGCCACCCAGCATATCGGGATGGCGGACATTACGATCTTCCGCTACGCGAAGACGTGGACCCAGGGCTTCGCGTCTGCGTTTGGGATGTACCTGGGCCACTTCGGCGCCTGGATATGTTCCGGAATCCTCTGTTCGGCTTATCTGGCATCCGGGAATTCAAATCCGCAACCTGGTAATATCGCCCTGTTTGGTGCCGGATTTGCCGGCGCTGTCTGCGTGGTCATTGCCGGCTGGACGACCGCCAATCCGACACTCTATCGAGCAGGTTTGGCGATTCAGGTGGCGACTCCGAACTGGAAACGATGGAAGGTGACATTCGCCGCTGGCCTGTTCATGATCATGACGGCCTGCATTCCAGCCGTGAACGCCAACCTCGACCGGATCGTTGGCTACTATGGATTGTTCTTCATGCCCCTGGGCGCCTTCATCTTCATCGATATTTGGATCTTCCCGAAGATGGGACTGATCAGCGAATATGCTGAGAAAACCGAATTGAAAATCAGCTGGCCTGCGACGTGTGCCTGGATAGGAGCCTTGTCGTTTTCTGTGTTCCTTTATGGGAAAGATAATTATTCCTGGCTAAAACATTTTCTCGATGGCAGGTTACCCACATGGCTGGCGGATATCAAGGCGGATTTGCTGTTCCTCGTGGCTCCTGAATGGATTGTGGCAGTCACCCTCTATGTTGTCTTCGCACTGATTCAACAGAAAACCACGCAGTCGAATAATCCATGGAAAGAAACTTCCTATGAAACCAGTCCTTAAAACAGTCTCCTGGCTCGGCCTTGCTTTGACTGCAATCCCATCATTGTTCGTCTTGAACCATGTGATTACAAAACAGAGCCATTTCGCACTCATGACGATCGGCCTGGTACTCTGGTTCGCGACGGCCCCATTCTGGATGAAAAGTGCCTCCTTGGCAGATGATGCAAATTCATGTGTGGATTAGAACTACAAGTGACGCGTTTGCGCTGCGAGTATCTGGAGAATCCGCTCGGCATCGATCAACGAACACCTCGCCTGCAATGGCAACTCGAATCGGCCCGGCGCGGCGCGCGGCAAACGGCTTGGCAAATCCAGGTTGCATCATCGGCTGATTTGTTAGCTCGGGGCAAAGCCGACCGATGGGATAGTGGTCGCGTCGCAGGCGACCAGACGACCCACATCCGTTACGGCGGCGCGCCGCTCGGTTCGCGGGCGGCCTGTTTCTGGCAGGTTCGAGTTTGGGACGAAATGGGAACCATCGCCCGCTCGGAAAACGCGTTGTGGACAATGGGATTGCTCGAACCTGCCGATTGGCATGCCGATTGGATTGCCGCCGATCCTGCCTGCCTCGAGAGGGCACCGCATGCGATCCATCCGACTCCGACCGGACCGGGCACACCGCCCTGGTTTCGCAAGGATTTCGAGCTGGCTGGCCCCATCGAACACGCCACGCTCTACGCCAGTGCCCGTGGCCTGTTCGAATGCCACGTCAACGGCCAATGCGTCGGAAACGATCTCTTTGCCCCCGAATGGACCGACTACGAAAAACGCATTCAATACAGGACGTATGACGTCACACGATCTCTGCAACCAGGCAAAAACACCCTGGGTGCGATCCTCGGCGACGGCTGGTACAGCGGCTTTGTCGGCTGGCAAGAGACCCGGGGCCGGTATGGGCTTCAGAACAGCCTCCTTCTGCAGCTCGAAATTCAACTTGCCAGTGGCGAACAGGTGGTCATCGGCACGGATGGTTCCTGGCGCTGCTGTGCCGGTCCCATTGTATCGTCCGATTTTATGATGGGCGAAATTTACGACGCACGCCAAGAACTGGATGGCTGGTCCGGACCCTATTTCGATGATTCGAATTGGTGCTTTGCCCGACAAGTCGATCCGCCCCGCGTTCCATTAGTTGCCCAGCCGAGCGAACCGGTGCGAATCATCGAAACGATCGAACCGGTTTCAGTCAACGAAATGGAACCGGGCGTGGTCCTTGTGGATCTCGGCCAGAATATCAGCGGCTGGGTACGCCTACGAGTCCGTGGAAAGGCGGGTACTGTCGTTACATTGCGCCATGGGGAACGCCTCCAATCGAATGGGACACTCTATACCGAAAATCTCCGCCGGGCGAAAGCCACGGACATCTATATTCTCCGCGGGGCATCCGAAGAGACCTGGGAACCCCGGTTCACGTTCCATGGTTTTCAGTATATCGAAATCAGCGGTCTGCCCTCGAAACCCCGCCCGGGCGATATCCTGGGATGCGTGATTCATTCAGCCACGCCTGGATCGGGTTTTTTTGAATGTTCCTTCCCGCTGGTCAATCGTTTGTGGCGTAATGGATTGTGGAGCCAGAAGGATAATTTTCTATCCGTTCCAACCGACTGTCCCCAGCGTGACGAGCGTTTGGGTTGGATGGGCGACGCCCAGGTTTTCCTTCGCACGGCGACCTACAACATGGATGTCGCCGCCTTTTTCACGAAGTGGCTGATCGATATCGAAGATGCTCAAACGGATGCGGGGATCTACCCGGACACGGCTCCGCGGCTGCGCGAAGATAAAAACTATGTTGGCTTGGACGGTCTCGGCGGCGCCGCCGGTTGGGCCGACGCGGGCGTGATTGTCCCCTGGACTCTGTGGCGGGTCTATGGCGACTGCCACGTGATCGAACGGCATTGGCATGCCATGAGAGCCTGGCTTGACTACCTCGAACGAACCAATCCGGAATTCATCCGCTGCAATGCGTTGGGGAATAATTATGGCGATTGGTTATGCATTCCATCCGATACGACCTTTCGAACCCACTCCCCGATGAAAACCCTCCTGGCGACCGCTTACTGGGCCGATGACGCGGCAAAAATGTCCGACATGGCACGCGGGGTGGGGAAGGGCCAAGAGGCCGAGCGGTTTCAGGCCACCTTCGAGCACGTCCGCGCGGCCTTTCAAAAAAAGTGGGTACGCGACGATGGACGGCTCGATGTGGAAACGCAAACCGCGTATCTTGTGGCCCTCGCCTTCAACCTTCTGCCGGATGACATCAGGAAGCAGGCAGCCGGTTATCTCGTTGAGAATATCCAAGAGCACGGCTGGCATCTGAGCACGGGATTTATCGGAATCCGATATCTGAATCCCATCTTGACGGAGATGGGGTATTCCGACATCGCCTGGCGGCTGCTCCTGAACGAAGACTATCCGTCCTGGCTCTATCCGGTTCGTCACGGCGCGACCACGATCTGGGAACGCTGGAATGGCTGGACCGCCGAGGATGGTTTTTTTAATCCGCAAATGAACTCATTCAACCATTATTCACTCGGCTCGGTGGGCGAATGGCTTTATCGGCACGTGGCCGGTATTGAACTCGATCCGGAAAGCAATGGATTCCACCGGTTTCGAATCAAGCCGTTTCCTGGCGGCGGGCTCGAATCGGCTGGTGCGACCTATCGATCGATCCATGGCCTGATCACGAGCCGCTGGCAACGGGATGGTACGCGGTTCCTTTTGGAGGTCACCATTCCCGCCAATACGGCAGCGAGCGTGTATTTACCGAGCGCTCCGGGAGCAACCATCCGGGAAGGCGACCGCCCAGTGGACCAAGTCGGCGAAATTGAAAATGGCGGACGCGATGGAATATTTGCCGTTTATCATGTTCCGGCCGGGCAATATCGCTTCACCACCTCCGCCGGACATTTTGCCGACTTCTAATGGACAGATGGATCCTCCATACCACGTGACTTTCCGCATGGCATGCCCCCTCCCCGCAAGGGGGTCGTGCAGTTTTTAACGTGTTGTCGTATTTGAATTGGCGATGATGCTTCAGTCCGCCCTCAGAATCAGCACCCAGTCCGTGGCGCGGCTGGGGGGTGTGAAAAAGACCAGCGAATTCTTTTCATCCGGTACGGGAACCGGTTCGGCATTTTGCTGCGTGCCAGTTTTTGCATCGATCCAAACGTTGTTCGTGTACATGCCCTTGGCGAGTTGGATCGCGAACGGTTCACCGAAACTGGCGAAGACCAGATACTGCTTGCCCGTTTCGGCCATGGTCCAGACACGCAGGGCATCATGCTCTTTCAACAAGGCATCCTGCGGGATCATACGATAGAAGGCGACTTCCTTGTTCATCACTTGGGCGACAAGGTCGACATACTTTTCGGAGGCGGTGAATGGATTCTCATCATGGAATGGCAAACCGATCGGCCCGCCGGCATACAGTTCATATTCCTTCAGATGGCCATTCCAATTAAAGGAGGCCCCTCCAACAGCACAAGCCCAAGCTGCCCGGCGGAGATGATCCTGGGTCGCTCCGGTCCGCTCGTGCCAGTAACGTCGCCACAAGGCATTCCCTTCGGACATATAGACCGGCTTCCCGCGGAAACCCAGAATCACAGCCATGTGATGGGTCCAGGGCTCTTTCCTATAAGGGCGATCCTCTTCCTTGGCAGGGCTTGCGATTCCATGATTCTCCACCGCGGCAAATGTATATTCAGGGCGATCATATTCGTTCTCCCTTGGACGTTCGTCTTCATAGGTGCGCAAATGATCGAAGATGTCATATTGCTGTAACAGACGCATCAATTTCAGTTCACGGTCTTCCGCATTGCCCTCCACTTCCCATAAAAAATTCCAGCCCGCGATGTTCGCATACGGCGCAAGACGCGTGACCACGTAGCGCACGTAAAATTCCTGTTCTGATTCACTTAATTTATCCCAGGACGGACCCTCATTTCTGGACCCATCAAATCCCAGAAACATATGAACGCCGATATCGTGATCATTCAAGTAGCCCAAGTGCCGCTCCATCATTTGCCAGACATTCAATTTCATGGTGCTGGAAGCCTTCCCTTCGTCATAGAGAGTTAAATCCAATGTTTCAGGTTTCGGGCCATCCAGGTAATACTGCTTGAAACAACACAGGGACATCAACCAATTGACCTGCAAATGGTTGTAGCCGCGTTCGATGAATTTGTTGTAGACATTTTTCACAACCCAATCGAAATCTTGGGCAAGAATGCCATGGCCGGTTTCGTAATAGGATTTGAGCCATACGGGTTCGGTGCCGTTGTAGGCAAACCAGTGCGGATTCTTGTGATAAGGCCGCAGCACCCCCTTGCCGGCCCCTTCCTGGACGCACATGAAGGAGCCATCTCCTCCCGGAGTTCCATCACTCCACCGGTAGGTATAGGTCCAGAGCCCCAGTTCATTGGGCATGAATCGATATTTCCACAGGGTGCCTGTATTGGAATTTCCGCCGCCCTGGCCATCGCCGTCAAAAAAACCACCAAACTGGGCTCTCTTGCCCGAAGGCGAAGTGTAGA
>JAFGFZ010000332.1 GCA_016930815.1 Pirellulales bacterium
CACTTCTCTACTGCTTCGTTGCGGCGACCTTGCCGGTATGGGTATTACTCCAGCCACGTGACTATTTGTCAATGTATATCCTCATCATCGGGCTCGGGCTGTCCTTTGTATCTCTCCTCGTCATGCATCCGGTGATCAACGGCCCATGGCTGGTTTCGTTTCAAAGCGACCAGGGACCGCTCTGGCCGATTCTCTTCATTACAGTCGCATGTGGCGCCGTCTCCGGGTTCCATTCAGTTGTATCGAGCGGCACATCCGCCAAGCAACTTCGACAGGAAAGTGACGGCCGCAAGGTCGCCTTTGGCGGAATGCTGACCGAAGGCGCGCTTGCCATGGTCGTGATCCTCCTGATGGGAAGTGTCTTGTATTGGGCGAAACCTCCCAGCGAAACGGTTTCCAGTTTCGTGTTCCAGTCCCTGCTTTCGGAAAAGGGCCCGAATATCACCTTTGGCACGGCAATGGGGCGAGTGATGGAGAGCATTGGTATTCCCATGGCTAACGGAACAGCTTTTGGCGTCCTCATGCTGAATGCATTTATTCTAACAACGCTGGATACATCGACACGTCTAACCCGCTTTATCATGACGGAAACTGTGGGGAAGAAGGTGGGCGTATTGGGAAACCGGTACGTGGCCACTGCCGCTGGGCTCATCGTTGCGTACCTGCTCACCCGAGGTCATAGTGGCCAGACCCTCTGGCCAGCCTTTGGTGCCGTGAATCAACTGATTGCCGCCCTCTCCTTGCTGGTAGTCACTGCCTATCTCTTCGGATTCAAGCGTCCAGTGTGGTTCACTCTAATCCCCGGCCTGTTTATGCTGGTCACTACCGAAGCAGCCCTCTTCTACCAACTTTTCTGGCAATACATTCCGCGACGCAACATTGCCCTCGAAGTCATCGCGATTGTACTGATGATCCTCGGTATCATTATCGCGTATGAGGTGGTCAAACGCATGCGATGTTCCGAGCCGCATATTCCGGTGGGAGAATAGGGAATTCGAACGGAATCCTATTCCAGCCAGTTTTTGACCGGCTGCTCTTTAACTAGATTGCCTGCGTTACCAGGATAGAGGGGGCCTTCCCTTTTCGGTTGGTGGCTGTTGGAGTAGCGATCTTGACCGTGGGATCATCTCCGACTACGCTCCTGGCCTTTATTTTGTGCAGCATGGCTCATTCTGTGGATTTTGCGGGAGGGATTCTTGTGAAGCCAGGGATGCAGTTCGTTTTTCCTCGCGAGGACTCGATGCGCAAACTTGTCACCCAGGTTTTGATAGCTTCTAGTCTCCTCTGGCTCGCCGGTTGTGTCGGGCCGCTTCTGAAGCGCCCCGTGATGGACACGGTTGCCGAGATACCGAATGAGCCTGAGTCTCTTTTAATAGGTGATATTGCCCAGCCGTATGGGATGAATTATGTCCAGGTTGAATCGGTGGGATTGGTTCTTGGTTTGGCGGGGACGGGTGAAGATCCAGCACCAACACCTCAACGGGCGGCCTTGTATGCCGAGATGCAACGCCGTGAAGTGGATGATCCGGCGAAAATACTTTCGTCGCATGATACGGCCCCGGTCTTAGTCCGTGGATTCCTTCGGCCAGGGATCCAGGAAGGGGATTCCTTTGACGTGGAGGTTCAGGTTCCGTCGCGTGGTGAAACGACCAGCCTCCGCAATGGCTGGTTACTTTCAACACGGATGGCACCATTGGCAGTCATGGGGAATCGGATCCACAATGGCCACACGCTGGCAATTGCGGAAGGGCCAATCCTGGTCGATCCGACCGCCGATTCGGCGGATTCCGCCTTGTCGACTCGAGGGCGTGTGTTAGGAGGTGGGAAGGCAACCAAGTGTCGTTCACTTGGCCTATTGATTGATAACGGGCATCGATCCGTTCGGACGAGCAGTCAGATTGGCGTGGCCATCAATCGGCGGTTCCACACGTTTATTCGCGGATCCCAGGAGGGGATGGCAACGCCGAAAACCGAGAATTTTGTCGAATTACTTGTCCACCCACGTTATAAGGACAATGTGGCGCGGTACATGCGTGTTGTTCGGAATATCGCGATCCATGAATCGCCATTTACCCAGGACCCACGGTTGGCGTTGCTTGAGAGTCAACTCAACGATCCCATGACCTCAGCCACTGCGGCGATTCGTTTGGAGGCGAATGGCAGTGACGAATCGCGGGAGATCTTGAAACGGGCCCTTTCGCAAGATGATGCCGAGGTTCGATTCTATGCTGCCGAGGCACTTGCCTATCTCGATGAAACATCGGCTGCCGAACCATTGGCCGAGACTGCCAGAAATTCTCCCGCATTCCGTCTCAATGCCTTGGCTGCGCTGAGTGCCATGGATGATCCTCTGGCCCGCGATGCCTTGCGTGGTCTGCTCGCAGTCAAGAGCGCGGAGACCCGCTACGGTGCTTTTCGCGCCCTATGGGCGATGGATCCGAACGATCCAATGATTTGTGGAGACGATCTCGACGGCAGGTGCAGTCTGCATATTGTGCATGTGAATGGTCCGAAGATGATTCATGCCACACGGAGCTTTCGGCCGGAGATTGTCCTTTTTGGCGAGGATCATCATTTCCGACTTCCGCTGATGGTGGAAGCGGGGCGGAATATTATGGTGAACGGCTTGCCTGACGGGACCGTGACGGTCAGTCGATTTGCCGTTGGCGAATCGACTCAGAAACGCGTGGTCTCGACCCGCGTTGACGAGGTTCTTGGTGCGATTGTGGAACTGGGCGGAACCTATCCGGATATGGTGCAAGCTTTACAGGAGGCGAAGGACTCGGGGGCCTTGGAGAGCCGTTTTCGAGTCGATGCGTTGCCGGAACCTGGCCGAACGTACGAACGATCTTCCGAATCGGTGGGCCTTGATCGCCAACCGGCCGGGGAGGATGGGCAGTTTGAGGAGAGCGGCGAGGCAGAAGGTACCGGACAGCTCACGCGCCAACGTTGCCCGACCACTCCACAACCGGACTTGTTTTCGAGCTGAATTGAATCTGTGTTTTTCCCTTCCGTGGCGTGAAATCTCCGTTTACCGCGTTTCAACACTTGCAGCAAGGGCCTCGGGGGCCGAAAATAATAGGTTCCCGATATCGATTTCCCGTGGCCCCTGATTGATGATCTCTTCGTTCTACCATGCTCAAAGCCCTCGAACTTATTGGCTTTAAGAGCTTCGCGGACAAAACCCGCTTCGATTTTCCTTCCGGTGTCACTGTCATTGTTGGCCCGAACGGATCGGGAAAATCGAATATCGTCGACGCCATCAAATGGGTTTTGGGGGCTCAGAGCGCTAAAGCCTTACGGGGCAGGGAGATGGCGGATGTCATCTTCAACGGTTCCGGGGCTCGAAGAGCCATCAACACGGCCGAAGTCACGTTGACCTTGGATAACCGGGACAATCTATTCGGGATCGACTCGACGGAAGTTCTCATCACCCGCCGCGTTTATCGAAGTGGCGAGGGGGAGTACCAAATCAACC
>JAFGFZ010000333.1 GCA_016930815.1 Pirellulales bacterium
GCATCGGATCGTGCAGCCTTGGCGGTCTGTTTGCGTGCCTCTTGGATCGTGGCCACGGCATCTTCGACATTATCGGCATGGGTGATCAATTCCTCGTAGGCTTCGAAGAAATCGATTTGATCTCTCAAGTGTGGGCGTTGGACCACTTCTCTGGCAAGGTGAACCAGGGCATGTTCCGCGGCGGCTGTCTTTGATTGCCGGTAGAGACGAACCAGCGTCTGATCGTCCAGTTTGCCCGTTTCGAGACGCATCACGCGGGCGAACGAGATGCTTTCTGGATCAATCGCCGCTGGATCAATCGGTTCTGGGGCCCCAAGATCAAGCCGTTTGCGAAGATCTTGAATGGTTGATTGGGCTCCAGAAGCCAGGGAAGTCGTCTCGAGAATTAAAAGCGATGCGCGAAGATTGAGCCGAAGAGCCGGGTCCTTGGCGGCATCATCGGGCGTTTTCCCGCCGAGCATGTGCTGTCGGACAGTCGGCCAGATTTCAACGAGAGTGTGATCGCGTTGTTCTCGTCGAAGTTCGATAAGGTGTTGGGCGGTGATGCCCTTCGGGATGCACCATCGCAGTGCAAGACTATCGTAGATACGGTCGATTGTCCCAATGATTTGTTCCTGAATGAGAGCCCCCAAGGAGTTGCCGCAAATCTGTTTCAATTGCTCAATGGTGCCGTCGAATAAAGAATTCTTCGGCAAGGATAGAACGAGTTGCCCATTTCGGTCTGTTGTGCGGTCGTAGACCATAAGCACGGTTCGAATAACCGGTATCTCTTCACGGGTGGTATTCGAGTTGCCCACCGGCATGGGACGGTCGAGGAGGGTATATTGGGCCAAGGGAGGGGGGCTGTTTTGGCAATCGAATTCTTCTGGTGACACCCATTCTTCTTCCGACAATATGTCTATCTGCCGGTTCTCCGAAAGAATGTCAATCAGCCGGTCGATGTCGGAGATCTCATAGGTTTGTTGAACGAAGTCGATTGCATCCTCGGCGCAGTTGCGGTCAAGCAAGCTAGCCAGCGCGATCGCCTCGACAGCATCATCCGTTGGAATATCCAAACGCGCATAGTCATGCAAACCATCAATCAATCCCCGCGTGTCGGCAAGCCAGCCGTTCGTGAGAGCCAGGTTGTAGACCACTCCCGGATGATTTCCAGAGATCGGAATAAGATCCCGAAATATCTTGCCTGCAACTCTCCATGAACCGCAACTGGCCAATTGGATGGCTTCTTTAAACTGATTTTCCCAGAAAACATTTTCCGGGCAAGGTTTCAGTTTGAGTTCGTCCTTGAGTAAAAGGGGCAAATTGGCATTATGATAGAGCTCGAGTAATTCCTTGATCGATCGACTATCAAAGTCGTATTCCGGTAATGATTCCCGACGAACTACTTGTGATATCCAGTGGTGGCGCAGATGAGCTTTGGCCGCTACAATCCGCCCCGTATCGACCAGTGCGCAACCAACGGCGTAGAATGCTTCGATAACAATCTCTGAAAACTGCTGGTGGAGGCATTCAACAGCCTGTTGTAAAGATGAAATCGCTTTGTTCACCTGGTTGTCAAATGCATATAGAATCGACCGTCGAGCCAAGCTGCTTACGTGGTTCGGTTGCAGCGCAAGGATTCGATCCACGGTTTCAGCGGCTTGATCCCACTCCGCCATGACCATGACGACGGTCGACTTCAGGTCAAGGAGGGCGACTCGATTCGGGTGTTTCTTGAGGAGGTTGTTCAAGAGCTGCAGCGCCGCCACGCGCTGGTCGCCTTCAATCATCCGGACGACTCGCTCAATATCGGGAGCCAAGTCACCACAACAGAATTTGATTTTTTTACCGCTACCGCAAGGGCACGATGTATAAATATCAATTGTCATCGATGAATATCCTTATAATTACATTGCCTAGCAGCATTGTTGATGCTACGCCACTTTAGCCAAGATGGCAATCGCCTGATAGAATATCCCTTGTTCACCGGATCTTTCACATGACTGTCCTTGTTACAGGTGCCACTGGATTCGTCGGGAATAACGTTGTACGGAAATTACTCGCCCAGAATCGGCTGGTCCGTGTCTTTGTCCGTCCATCGAGCGATCCGCGACCACTTGCTGGGTTGGACCTGGATGTCCGGTATGGAGATATCCGCGACGCGCATGCCGTGCGCGAAGCGATCGCCGGCTGTCATGCTGTTGTCCATGCGGCGGCTCTAGTTCGTATCGGCTGGTCGGAAACCGAAGAATTTCGAATGGTTAATGTCGGGGGCACCCGCCATGTTGCCGAGGCTGCCTTGTCGGTTCGAGCGAGGATGATTCATGTATCGAGTATCGATGCGCTGGGGGCCGGTGAGTCCGGGGCACGCATCGATGAGGAATCCTGCTGCGCACTGGGCGTTTCCTGCCCTTATCCTCAAACCAAACGTGAATCGGATCTTGTGGTGTTGAAGATGGTCCACGAGGGGCTGGATGCCATTATCGTGTATCCATCCTTCATGCTAGGACCATGGGATTGGAAACCGTCTTCCGGCCGAATGCTGCTAAAAATCGCCAAATTCCACCCCTTCTTCGCGCCCCGGGCTGGAATGGACTTCACAAGCGTTCTGGATGTTGCCGATGCGATCGTGACGGCGATCGAATCCGGCCGTTCCGGGGAACGGTATATCCTCAGTGGAAGCCATCATCGGTACCTGTCCGCATGGCGTACCATGGCACAGGTGTGTGGCGTTCGGCGTCCCTTTATCGCAATCGGTTGGCTGCCCCTGTCCATTGGTGGCTGGTACGGTGACCTGATGACCCGACTCACCGGCCAAGAAGGCGATGTCAATTCGGCTACCGTCCGCATGTTGTGGCAGCCTCATTTTTTCTCGCATGAGAAGGCAACCCGCCAACTCGACTATCACCCGCGTAGCCTCCGCACCGCTGCCGAAGAGGCCTGGGAATGGTTCCAAGAATATGGATATGCCTAAGAAGAACCAAATGTCAAACCAGGCAATCCTGGCATAATGGGCAGGATTCAGAACAATCCCGTGATCGCGCCGTCGTCGCTAATATCAATTTTCAGGGCGGCTGGCTCTTTTGGTAATCCTGGCATCGTCATGACGTTGCCTGTCGAGACCACGACGAATCCTGCGCCTGCAGAGACCCTCGCATTCGTGACGGTAATCGTAAAATCCTTTGGGCAACCAGGGATTTTCGGATTGTCGGTGAGTGATAATGGCGTTTTGGCCATGCATACGGGCAGCCCGCCATAACCGAGGTTGTTGATCCTCTGAATCTCCCGTTCGGCCACAGAACTGTAGTCAACGGTCCCCGCGCCATAGATTTTCCGCGCGATGGTTTCAATCTTTTCGCAAAGCGGTGCATCGAGGCGGTAGAGAGGTTGGAGGGGTGGCGGATCGGTTCCAGTGCAGAGTTTGGATATTCTTTCTGCCAGTGCGATCCCGCCATCGCCGCCACTCTCGCGGAAATCGGTCACGAACGCTTCGATTCCCTTGGCTTCGCATTCGTGGCGTATCGTATCGAGTTTTCGGCTATCGTCGTTCATGAAGCGGTTAATCGCGACGATGGCAGGAACGTTGAAGCTGCGGATGTTGTTGACGTGTTTTAGAATATTTTCAAGGCCATGGCAGTCATAGGAGCTCTTGGGGACGACGACCACCGCAGCGGAGGGATTGAGTTTACCGATACGGCACTTGATATCGAAAAATTTCTCCGCTCCAAGATCCGCTCCAAAACCGGCCTCCGTCACGACGAAGTCAGCCAGCTTCAGGGCGATACGGGTTGCTGTCAGCGTGTTGCATCCGTGAGCGATGTTCGCGAATGGGCCACCGTGGACGAATGCGGGTGTTCCTTCAGTGGTTTGGACGAGGTTCGGATTCATGGCATTTTTCAGAAGCGCGGAGATGGCACCTTCCATACCAATCTCACGGGCGGCGACTGGGCGGTGTTTGGAATCGTACCCGACAATGATATTTCCGATCCGGCGCTTCAAATCACTCAGGTTCTCCGCCAGGCAGAGAATCGCCATGATTTCCGACGCGGCGGTGATATCGAAACCATCCTCGCGCATCACACCGTGGATTCCCTGATCCATCATCCCGATGACGATGTGGCGCAAGGACCGGTCATTCATGTCGATCACCCGCTTCCATACGACTCTGCGCGGGTGAATTTCTGGCAAGGCGTTTTGATGGAGGTGATTGTCGACCAAAGCGGCGCAGAGATTGTGCGCCATGGTCACGGCGTGCAAGTCGCCCGTGAAGTGCAGGTTGATTTCTTCCATCGGCAGCACTTGCGAATAGCCGCCGCCGGCCGCCCCGCCCTTCATTCCCATACATGGGCCAAGCGATGGTTCTCGAATGGCAACCATCGCGCGGTGGCCAATCCGAACGAGGGATTGAGCCAATCCGATCGTCGCCGTGGTCTTGCCAGCGCCCTTCGGTGGTGGGGTTGCCGCGGTCACTAGAATCAATTTCCCGTCCGGGCGGTCGGCAAGCCGTTTCATGATGCCAATCGGGACTTTCGCAATGTGCTTGCCGTGCAGGACGAGATCGTCACCACTCAATCCGACAAGATCGGCCACTTGCCAGATCGGCTTCAACTCGACACTTCGCGCTATTTCAATGTCCGATTGTAACATGTCTATCCGCATCAACCACCTGGGACCTTCCCCAGCATTTCAATTGCATCATGTCACTTGGATTCAAAATGAGGCACGCCGAAACTTCCGAGGAATCCGAGGATGTTCCCAGGCGACAAGATCCGCTGGTTGAAACTGCTCAGAAGGACATCCAAATCGAATGTCAATCGGATACCCGGTGCCATGGGGCAGCCTTCGTCGGTGAGAATCGTGATATCATCCTGATCCACTTTTTCCTCATGGACCAGTTGGGTCAAAACCGAATCGATATCATGGCTACCCAATTGATCAAGTTGCAATTCCCCCAAGATGGTTCGGGCATCGTCATCGATTGCAAGGGGAATTCCAAACGCATGATCCAAATTAAGACGGTGCCGAAGATACTCGGTAAAGAATGCAAATCCAGTCGAAGCTAAAGCAACTTTGTAGCCCATGACTTTGAGTGTCTGAATCAATTCAACAGATCCAGGCGTTGGCACGATCCCTTGCAGTATGTCGTGCACGGCGTCCAGGGAAAGCCCATCCAGTTTTTCCGCGGCTTTCTGCATTTGTTGCAATGAAGACTTCCCAGAAAAAGTCGAAGCCACCTGTTTGGGGTCGAGGCCGGTCTGTTCGATGATTTCATCGAAGATGTCTCTCGCAATAAAGCTCGATGCGATATTGAATAGCAAAATTCTTTTCCGCTTGATGAAAACATGCTCATCCTGGAATATCGTCTTGATATGGATGGCTTCCATGTTTTTCTGGATCGACCGTTTCAGATTCTCGACTGGAATGGATGTGTGGCTGACATCCGTGAGAAGTTCCATCAGAAAGACATCCTCTCGCCCGATCGTTTGTGCGAACTCGATGTTCGCATTGTATTTCCCTAACATTTCGGCACTACTTGCGATGATCCCTGGTTTGTCCTTCCCAATCAGGATCACGAGAAGATTTTTTTTGTCGGGATTTCGCGGAGCTGGCGTATATGCATCCACACCGATCTTCAAACCGGTTGCTTCGCCGATCTCGGCCAACATGACCTTGAAACCATCGTAGTCGAGTTGGCTTTCGGTTAGATCGACAACCATGTGGAATGTGAACAATCCGTGCAACACGTCCTGGCGCAGGTCGACGATATTGCCTCGTGCCCCGGCGATCGGAGACGCGATGCGCCCCACGAGTCCTACCGCGTCAGGGCCCATGCCGTCGACAATGAAAAACGGCTTCTTCGTCATTCTCTCTCTCCTTGGCCGGCGAGAATATACTGGAGTGATACGGTGCTATCGCGATTGGAGCGATCATGACTCGTGAAATCATTGCACAAATATAGCAAAAGGATAGCCTCGAAAATGTAGCATTTATCCGTTTTTCCAATCGTATCGGTCCCAGGAGTCCGCCTCCCAGGTGAAAAGGAGATACTTCCAATCCCGTTCATTTCACTTGAAAGGGTCGGATGGATTGAATCATCTGTACTTTTTATGATCGATGTTATATCATGGGAATATGTCAAACTCTCTCTTCCAAGAGTCGGTCATTCCTGCGAAATACTGGCACCATCTTGATGACCGCCGGATTGAATGCGACCTCTGCCCTCGCCATTGCAGACTTCATGACGGGCAGCGGGGATTTTGCTTTGTGAGGGCATGCGTGGATCACCGGATGGTCTTGACAACCTACGGCCGTTCGAGTGGCTTTTGCGTCGATCCGATTGAAAAAAAACCGCTTTACCATTTCTTGCCTGGAACACCGGTTCTCTCCTTTGGGACCGCCGGCTGCAATCTGGGATGTAAATTCTGCCAAAACTGGAATATCAGCAAATCCCGCGAATCGCATACACTCGCGGATACGGCCATGCCGACAACGATTGCCCAAGCCGCGAAATCGCTCGGTTGCCGGAGTGTCGCGTTCACCTACAACGAACCGATTATCTTCCACGAATATGCCGTCGACGTCGCCATGGCATGCCGCGAACAGGGTATTCGGACTGTTGCCGTGACGGCTGGCATCCTATGCGATAAACCGCGCCAGACTTTTTTTCAATGGATGGACGCCGCCAATGTGGATCTGAAAGCATTTGATGCGAGTTTCTACAAAAGAAACTGCGCTGCCTGGCTTGAGCCGGTTCTGGAAACACTCCAGTATATCGCTCGCGAAACGGATGTCTGGCTCGAGACGACCACTCTATTGATTCCTGGCGAGAACGATTCCGATCACGAGCTGGATGCCATGACCCGCTGGGTCGTGGAGCACCTGGGCCCGCATATCCCAATGCATTTTTCGGCGTTCCACCCTGCATTCCGCATGATCCATTACCCGCCAACACCGGCCGACACATTGCGTCGCGCCTGCCAGATCGCTCGACAAAATGGCCTGGAACACGCCTACATCGGCAATGTCCAGGATCACGGGGACGAGAGCACCCTATGCCCTGCGTGCGGCACGCAGCTCATTGGCCGCACCGGATACACGCTCACCGCATGGAATTTGGACCGGAACCATTGCTGCCCGCAATGTGGCACGCGATGTGCCGGGGTCTTTGAGGAACAACCCGGCACCTGGGGATCCAGGCGGTTGCCCGTCCGGATGAAGGATTTTTCTTAAATCGCCATTCCAGGGCGGTAGGCCCAGAATCTCTTTTAGAAATCCCACGCACGTTCGTCTAGAATATTGAGCAAGAGGCGAACAATCCGTGAACTTACCTGTCAACAAAGTGGTCCTGGACCGGCTTGTACGCGAACATTTGCCAGCTACGTTGCGCTTCGCAACAAGGCTAACCGGCGATCCGGAACAGGCAGAGGAGATCGTGCAAGAGTCGCTGATGCGCGTTGTTGGTGGCTGGCGGTCACTGCGCGATGTGGTCAGTTTTCGTGCGTGGCTCTGGCAGATCGTCATGAATGTCTTCCGGGACCACATGCGACGCGTGCGCGATATCTCCTTGCTCCCGGATAGCTTGCCCGATCAAGGAGCAGGCGATCCGTTCCGGCATGCAGTGGAAAATGAATTGCAGTGTGCCGTCGCGGATCACATCGCCCGCCTGCCCGACAGGCAACGTGAAGTTTTGGTACTGATGACGTACGAACAATTCTCCCCAGAAGAAGTCAGCAAAATGTTGGGTATCAGCACCGCGAATGTTTACACCACACTCCACATGGCGAGGAAGAAACTGCGCATGGCATTAGCTCAATATTTGCCGACGAAGTAAGTCATTTGCGAGGGCGAACTTTCCACCGGAGCGTCCTTTTTTACAACGGCTTGCGGCTTGGAAGAAACCGCCTGCCTCGGAAAGATCTTCCATCAGAAAATAGTATCCTGAACTGACTCCAAATCATTGATATGGGAAACGAACCTATCCAACCTGACAGGGAATTCAACGATCCGTTGGACGATCTATTGCATCAGGCGGAATGGCCGGTACCGGATCGGGCTTCGATAGCTCGGTTGGAGTCCCGTTGGCAAGAGATTCGGCCGCGCGGTCATTCGGTCATGCGATGGTCCGCGATTGGAATCGCCGCCGCGTTGCTGGTTATGGGATGGCTGCTATGGGATTATCTACCCGAAAAGCCAGAATCTCCTGATCGTATCGCGAATAGGGATCCGGGTTTCAATTCAGGTCGTCTGAGAACAAGTCAGGGAACCGATATTCCATCCACGCAAAAAAATCAATCGAGTCAAACAACTGAAACTCCAGTGGAAGTGCGGGCCAATCGATCATTCGCGGGGCGCGAACTTAATCTCTATGAACAAGTCGTATATCGAACGCTTGAACAACGTCGAATCGTTCCAAATCATGCCGACAAAATGGCGCGACTCCAGCATGCCATGGATCAACTGATCGAGAACCCTGACTCGGATATTGCCATGGTCGCCGAACCGCTTCGAGCCGAAACGGCCCTATTTGAAAGGACGTTGGCAAGAACGGCCCAATATGGCCGCGGCCCACGCCGAAACGCCGCGATCCGGTTATTAGGCGAGTTGGCTGGCGATCGATCCGTCGGACTGTTGGTCATGCTGAGCCGCCAGGCTGGGACGCGTACGGTTGCTATCCAAACTCTGATCCGATTTGCCAGGTCTGAAACTATCTTTCATCTTGCGGTGCACGAATCGGAGACGGGGATCCAGAAGGCAATGGCTCGGGCATTGCTGGATCGAGGCGACAGGGAATCGATGACCGCGTATTTGGAGCTGGTCGCCAACCACGCAACGAAAAACGCCGCACTGGGTGCCTTGCGGGAGACGGATACTGTATCTGCTGATGCGTTCCTCGCCTTCCTTGAGAGCGATGAATCTCATTTGAAGAAGGCGGCGGCCTTGACTGTATCCCGATTGGATGGGCTGGAGATTTCCAACCGGCTCATCCAAATGGTCCAAACCAGGCGCAGCATCGATGGGGCTCTATTGGCACTCATGCTAAGCCAGAATCCGTATGCAATCCAGTTTCTGGAAAACGCGGCACGCGATATGTCTTTAATCGCTGCCGTCAATCTTGCCCGTTGCCAAGCGCAACTACTATTGAACTAGATCATAAGGAGAGAATGTGATGAATGTACGTCTTCAGTTCAGTTCGATGATCCTTCCTGCAGTACTTGGTTGGATTATCTTGTCCGGGAATGTCCATGCCCAGCAAAAGAAGCAATCGGGTGAAGAAGAGCTTGTGCTGCGGGTTTACCAAGTGGCGGATATGCTGTTACCGGCTGTTGACTATGAATACGAAGGAGAACAGCTTCCAACAACGGGAAAGGTTGGGCGATTGGGAGGATTCTCAAGTGGTGGTACGATGGGAGGCGGCATGATGGGTGGAATGGGTGGCGGAATGGGAGGTGGCGGTATGTTTTCCGTGCCATCGGAATCCGTGCTATGCCAAGCCATCGAAGTAGCCCCCAATGCGCCAGTAAAATCCAGGCAGCCGGGCGGCATGACTCTCAATTTTGATTCACTGATCGAGTGCATTACACAGCATATCGCTCCGGAAAGTTGGGATGGAATGGGTGGACCGGGATCGATCAGCCCCATGGGTACTTTGCTTGTTGTGCGTCAAACGCCAGCCATCCATGACCAAATTGCCGCGTTCCTGGAAACAATTCGTAGCCAGGGGGGGCAGCCCTGCTCAGTCACTGTTCAGGCCCGATGGTTGTTACTCGATTCCGACCAATTGAACGAGCTCTACGGCGCAAAGAACAATCTTCAACCAAAAATCGAACGGTCCGAACTTGAACGGCTCACTCGAGAAGATACCAGTTACCGCGGACGCATCACGTGCTTCAGCGGGCAGCGTGTCTTCATCGTTGCAGGACGACGGGAAAACGTCCTTCATTCTGGGATTCCTGTCGTTGGATCCCAGATCGGTTACCAGGCGATCAGCGTCGTCCCCAATATCGGGATTCTGCTGCAAGTTCGTCCCACTTTGCTTCCAAGCAAGGAGGCTGTGATTCTTGACCTCCGCAGCACCGTGACCGATTGGCAGGACAGCGATGGAACCGATCCGCGGTTGGGAGCGCGGGCACCGGATCCTCAATCCATTCACGTGCCGTCCGCTTCCTCAAACGCGGTGCCAACCCAGATCGTCCCGATGGATCATGTCAAAATCAAGGCCCAGGAATTGGCCACGACACTCCGCATGCCACTCGGCGAACCGGTCCTGGTCGGTGGGCTGACATTGGTCCCGATGGAACAACCGGCACGAGAGATGGAAGTTGCGGGTGCCGAATCGAATGATCCAAACCAGCCGCAAGGGCTCGTCAAAAAACTGACCAAGCGGCGAGAACGGGAGCAGCTCTATCTGGTTGTCGAAGTGACATCCGATTAGGTTTTATCGGCCAATCGTTGGCGGGCGATTTCAGCAACGCCTCTCAGATCGAGCTTGCCAGTGCCGAGAATGGGGAGTGAGTCGACGTGGACGAAGCTATCGGGGGATGGGATCCACAAATTCGATAATCCGGCCGCCGCAAGGGCTTGGCAAATTTCGTCGGGCGTTTGGTCCAGTGCAGTATGAACGACGATGAGCCGCTCACCCTTCCGTTCGTCCGCCACGGCGGCGACCACGGCTCGGACAGGTTCATCCTCTTTTTGGCCAATGATGTTGTAGAGCGCCTCCTCAATACGGACATGAGGTACCATCTCGCCTCCGATCTTGGAAAAACGGCTCACACGCCCGGTGATGGTGATGAATCCATCCCCGTCGATTTTCGCGATGTCGCCCGTGACATACCATCCGTCGCGAATGGCCTCGGCGGTTTTCTCCGGTTCATCCAGGTAATCTTTCATGACATTGGGACCGGAGACCATCAGCATGCCCTCTTCTCCGACCGGCAACGGCTTGAAAGTTTCAGGATGAACGATTTTGGCCTGGACCTGTGGTACCGTCCGGCCAATCGTACCTTCCTTCAAATCGACTTCGGTGCCCGTGGATCGCGTGGGCGGCGTGTTGACGGAGACCAGGGGCGAAAGCTCCGTCGTGCCATACCCTTCGACAGGCCGTAGGCCGAACTTCTTCTCGAACGCATCGATCAGTGGGATCGGCAACTTTTCCGCGCCGGTGACGACGATTTCCAATCGGTGGAAGTCCTCTTTCGAACACCGTTTTAGATAGGAACGAAGGAAAGTGGCCGTGGCGAATAATATATTGACGCCATGGTTCCTACAGAGCTTGCCGATCGTTCGGGCATCCAGTGGTGTGAAATGGAATACGCCGCGGATATCATGGCCCAGGACGGCCCACAGGGTGAGTGTGTAACCGAAGGAATGGAAGAAGGGAAGAATACCTAGCAATGTATCGTTTCGGCGGAGATGGACGACCTGCTCGATGGCCACAACATTCGACTCGATATTCCGATACGTCAGGCGGACTCCCTTGGGCATGCCCGTCGATCCGGAGGTGAAGATGACGGTCATGACATCCTCTGGATCGATTTGGTCCACGCCGAGCTGCCTTTCCAACATCCTGGCTGGCGTCAAATACGCGCCGACAAAGGCGGCCAGTTTATCACGCAGGGATAGTTGTTCACGAAGGTCTTCGAGATAAACAATATGGGCATTCAACTGGTAGTTGAGCTTTTCAAATACCTTGCGGCTGGTCAGGACATATTTCAGACCGGTGCGGCGAATACATGCATTCAGGGTGCTGTTGTCGAGAGTATAATTCAGATTGACGACGGTTTGTTTTGCCATCGTAATCGCGGCATTGATGATGAGACCACCTACCGATGGTGGCAATAAAACACCGACATAGGGTGTTTCTTCGGAGATGATTTCCCGCAATAGCAGGCGTCGCAGGATCAGAGTCCGCATCAGCAAGTTACCACCGGTCAGTCTGGGTGTGGTGACATCGGCAACCTTCCAGCGAAACAAGGCCTGGCGACAACGGCGAATCATCGTACCAGGAAGCGTCATTGAGTTCTCCCTTTGCTACACGAACAGACGCGGTCGAGAAACGCCTCGAGCGCGGAATAATAAATGGCTGGATGAGGATCGTTGTGATCCACATCTTCGAGACGGATGAACTGTTTATCTTCATTGGCTGCGTCGAAGAGTCGTTTTCCCAGTTCGTAAGGAATAATGTCATCGGATGGACTATGGCTGACGAGCAGAGGGCCATGGTATTTGGAGATCTTACTGAGTGAATCCAGCTTCGTTTTCATGAACCAGCGTACGGGTAACCAGGGATAGATTGCCGCGCCAGCATCGGGTGCCGATGTGAAGGTGCTTTCCAGAATCAGGGCTTTGGCACCTCCATCTACGGCTAGATCCACCGCCACGGCGCCTCCGAGCGAACGTCCGAGGAGTATCAGATCCTTTGGCGCGATGTGGGCATGGTTGGCAAGCCATTTTCGTGCCGCACGCGCGTCGGCCAGGATCCCGGCTTCGTTTGGACTTCCCTCGCTTCGACCATAGCCGCGGTAATCGAAGACAAATGCGGTCAGCTGAAATCGATCCCGCAGATAGGCAATTACATCGGCACGGTTCGTGATATTGCCGGCATTTCCATGACAGAACAAGAGATTGCCCAGAGAGTCCTCCCGTTCAGCAATCCATCCATGCAGCCGCGTCCCGTCACTCGCTTCGAACCAGACGTCCGCCAATCCAAGCCGCCCCGCGGCAGACCAATCGCCCCGAGGATACTTCGACGCCGGAAAAATTATCTTATTTTCGAGAAACATCATCACAAGAAGAATGGATAGGAAGAGAATAACGAGGATGCGGAAAAGACGCCAGGGGGGAGGCCATCGCGATCGTTTCGGTCGGGGGGGTGTTGGAGACATAGCGACTTCGCGCGTCACCGATCGGTTGCATTGTTCTTGGTTACGACTATTTATATTTTAAGCGGTTCTAGTGGCAATGGCGATCCCTAACGCGGCTGAAGGCCGCAACCAAGTGTTAGCGGGTCTCTTCGAGACCCGCAATGCCACCTCATAATCACATCCTGTAGAACGGGCGCACTGTGCGCGCATCATAAAAGGTACGACTCCAAGAACGTGTTTTGAAATTACCTGAAATGATCATTGGACTGTACTAATCAACACCCACCCTCTGGGAGGGTCGGCCCGTAAGGGCCGGGGAGGGTCCTCCATTCTTACCCTCCCCGGCCGCTACC
>JAFGFZ010000334.1 GCA_016930815.1 Pirellulales bacterium
AGGGCGAGGCTCCTGCCGAGCCGCATGCCGGTACTAGAGTTCCGGCTCAGCAGGAGCTTCGCCCTCCCAATTCCCGGACACCCTCAGTTATCTTCGTTTCCTTATGTTCAAAAATGGACAGATACTTGCAAACAACTTTTGTAGCATAGTTTGGACACCTTTGCATGATTATGTTAGAAAAGGCACAAGACCAATGCATCCCATATTTCTCACCGCGCTATCTCTTATTGCGTCTGTCGTAATTGCGTGTCCGACGGATGCGGCATCACCGCGCCCGAACGTTCTCTTCATTGCCATCGATGATCAGAACGACTGGATCGGTCATTTGGGTGGCCATCCACTCGTGAAAACGCCATGTCTGGACCGCCTGGCTGCTCGCGGTACCACGTTTCTCAATGCGCACGTCAATTCCCCACTATGCAATCCCTCCCGCACGAGCCTGATGCTCGGCCTCCGGCCCACGACGACCGGCATTTACGGCCTTGCTCCTTGGTTCCGTACGCTGCCCGACTGGCGGGACCGCGTGACGCTGCCGCAGCATTTCGCCGCGCATGGCTACCGGACACTTGCCACCGGGAAAGTTCACCATGGCGGTACGGGCGGCCCTATGCGGATGGGGCCGAGCACTCCTGATGACCAAGCCACCGCTCTACCGCCGGAATTTCAGGTCACTGGCAGGGCTGGCGGCATCGGCGTCAAGCCGGATCGAAAACTGATCCCACCCACACCGATGGGGAACCACCCGCTCATGGACTGGGGCTTGTTTCCGCATCGAGACGAAGAGAAGGGCGACTATCAGGTGGCGAGCTGGGCCATCGAACAGATCCAAAACGCGCCCGAGGATCAGCCCTTCTTCCTCGCCGCCGGCTTCTTCCTGCCGCATGTGCCATGCTATGCCACCCAGAAGTGGTTTGACCTTTATCCAGATGATGACAGCGTTCTTCCCGTAGTCCAAGTTGACGACCGCGCGGATACGCCGCGTTTCTCCTGGTATCTCCATTGGAACCTGCCAGAGCCGAGGCTCCAATGGGTCCGGGAAAACAACCAATGGCGGAATTTGGTGCGATCTTATCTTGCCTGCACCAGCTTCGTCGACGCCCAAATTGGACGCATCCTGGATGCCCTCGACGAAGCCGGTTTGGCGCATGAGACCATTGTCATTGTCTGGGGCGACAACGGCTGGCACCTCGGCGAAAAAGGGATTACTGGCAAGAACACACTCTGGGATCGCAGTACCCGCGTTCCACTCATCTTTGCCGGGCCGGGCGTCCATGCCGGCGGGCGGTGCACCCAGCCCGCCGAACTGCTCGATATCTATCCTACCCTTGTGGAATTAGCTGGACTGCCACGGCGCACCGACCTGGAAGGCCTCAGCCTCGTGCCACAACTCGAGGATGCGGCCAGCCATCGCGAGCGGCCGGCCATCACTAGCCATAACCGGGGCAACCACGGCATCCGAAGCCAGCGATGGCGCTATATCCACTATGCCGATGGCAGCGAGGAACTTTACGATATGCAAAACGATCCCCATGAATGGACCAACCTTGCCGGTCAACCCGAGTTCGATGCCGTGATGGCAGATCATCGCAAGTGGCTACCGAAAATTGACAAGCCCCCCGCTCCCGGCAGCGCCCATCGCGTCCTTACCTACGACAAGTCCACCGACATCGCCGTCTGGGAGGGTGAACCCATCCGACGCACCGATCCGATTCCGAAATGATTGTTCTGCCCACATGAGCGAAACAGAGGTAATCCATGCGCATCTTTCTCATCTCGTTTGCTTCGAATCGTTCGTGCCTACGGTCCAGTTGTTGCTTTCCATTTTTAGCGGTCTGGTTCAGCTCGATTGTCATCGATCACTCCACAATCACTGCGGAATCCCCACGCCCCCACATCCTCTTCGTCATGGCCGATGATATGGGCTGGGGGCAAACTGGCTACCGTGGGCATCCGGTTTTCAAGACGCCACAGCTTGACTTGATGGCGGCCAATGGCTTGCGTTTCGAGCGTTTCTATGCCGGAGCCCCCGTCTGCTCGCCCACCCGCGCCAGCGTGCTTACAGGCCGAGCCAACAATCGATCGGGTGTGCTCAGTCACGGCTACGCGCTGCGCCTCCAGGAAAAAACCATCGCATCGGCACTTCAAGCAGCCGGTTACGTCACGGGGCATTTTGGCAAATGGCACCTGAACGGATTGAAAGGCCCCGGTGCGCCCATCCTTGCCAACGATGAGCGAAACCCAGGCCGTTTTGGTTTCGACGAATGGGTTTCGGTCTCGAACTTCTTCGATGTTAACCCGCTTCTTAGCCGCGAGGGCAAGGTCGAGGAATTCACCGGCGATTCCTCCGAGATCGCTGTTGATGAGGCGGTGAAGTTCCTCGAGAAACACCATAATAGCGGCAAGCCGATGTTCGCCGTGATCTGGTACGGATCACCCCACAGCCCGTTTCGAGCCCTTCCAGAGGACAAGGCGCCTTTCGGTCAACTTGATGAGAAATCGGCCAATCACTACGGCGAGCTGACGGCCATGGATCGGAGTATTGGCAGACTGCGGCAGGCGTTGCGCCGCCTGGAAATTGCCGATAACACGCTCCTGGTTTTCTGCAGTGATAATGGCGGCCTGCCCGGCATAACACCCGAAACCGTCGGTGGCCTCCGGGGCAATAAGGGCAGTGTCTATGAGGGCGGCCTGCGAGTACCGGCCATCCTCGAATGGCCGGCCGTGGTCCAGCCACGCGTGACTCGGTTTCCTGCCTGCACCATGGACCTCTTCCCCACAGTAGTCGATATCATCGGCCTCCCAAACAGCGTCATGCTCCGGCCCGTGGACGGTACGAGCCTCAAGCCGCTCTTTACCAACGAGGTCATCGAGCGCCACCAACCGATTCCGTTCCGATTCGGAAATCAAGCTGCGATGGTGGACAACCGATATAAACTGGTTACCATCAACCTCCACAAAGATCGCTTTCAGCTCTACGACCTCGAAACCGACCCAAACGAAACCAGCGATCTAAGTACCATAGAGTCCGAGCGATTCGAACGGATGAAGAAACAGCTACTGGCCTGGAATGAAACCGTGGAGGCCAGCTTTGCCGGCAGGGATTATCCCGAGGGACGAGTCACACCCCCCGATCCCGAACCAGAATTTTGGTATGATACGCCCGCTTATCAGTCGTATCTGCCGAAGTGGAAAGACCGTTGGGAGTTCAGATCCTACATGGAGAACCGCAACAGAGCCACCCCAGGCCAGAGGAAGAAAGTGAATATCGAAAGAAGATGACCGAAAACCAATAAAGCTTCAATTTAATTTAGAATTGGTGTTTTTCAACTAGGCACTATCTTCATCATTGCAAAAGGGAAATCATGCTCATCACAACCACACACTCTCTTGAAGGCAAGCGCATTTCCGATTACCTCGGCCTCGTGAGTGGCGAGGCAATTTTAGGAGCCAATATTTTTAAGGACTTCTTTGCCAGTATACGGGATATTGTCGGTGGGAGGTCCGCTGCGTATGAAAAAGAGCTCCAGAGGGCGAAGGAGATCGCCATCAACGAGATGATGGAGCAGGCGGCTGCCCTCGGCGCCAATGCCGTGATCGGCGTCGATCTGGATTACGAAACCATAGGCATTGGGCAAGGAGGCAATATGCTGATGGTCAGTGCGAGTGGCACTGCCGTGGTCATATCTTGACCTCTCCCTTGGTTAGATTCCCGTGGCGGCAGTCTCTTGGAACAGGCAACCAAATGCCACCATAATCCAAGAAATCCTGAAAGGAGCCAAAATGCTAACATGGCTATTGCTAGTAATTCCGATTCAGACGGGTGGGATGATGTCCTTGGATCTGTCCATCGATCAGCAGTTTGAACAACTTACCGAACGGTATATCGACGAATTTCCCGCATTATCGCCGGTGTCGGCGACCAGGTTGGGCGACCATCGTTTCGATGGCCGCTTAGATGAAATCGGCGCGGAATCCCGTGCGCAAGAGCAAGCCTTCTGCCGGAACTATTTGGAGCAACTCCGCAAGATCGATCCGACGCGCTTATCCCGCGCCAATCAGGTGGACCATGCCCTGCTGGAATATGAATTAGAAGGCAGGCTGTGGGAATTAGAGACACTTCGAGAATGGACCTGGAATCCACTGATCTATACCCAGTTGTCCGGGAGTGCGATCTACAACCTGATGGCCCGAGATTTTGCCCCGTTGAATCAACGCCTGGACCACGTGGCGGATCGTTTGGAACAATTTCCCCGCTTTTTTCGCCAGGTCCGGGCCACGCTTGAACCCAAACGCGTGCCGAAAGTCCACGCCGAGACAGCCATCCAACAAAACCGCGGTGTGTTGAGCATTCTGGAGAACCTGGTGGAACCGAATTTGGGCAGTCTCCCGGAAGATCAGCGCAGCCGTCTCGAACAGGCCATCGCGACAGCAAAAACGGCAGTGAAAGAACATCAGCAATGGCTCGAATCGACTCTTTTGTCCGATGCTGGCGGTGATTTTCGGTTGGGATTGGAACTCTACAACCAGAAACTGGCGTACACACTCAAGACGAAACAAACCCAAAGCCAGATACGCGAACGGGCTGAATACGAACTGAGCCGGGTCCGTGATGAGATGTACAGTATTTCCAAGCAGGTCTACGCGGAGAAATATCCCTACACGGTGTTTCCCACGGAGCCGACGGACGCGTACAAGCGTGCCATTATTCGTGCATGCTTGGAGTTGGCATGCCTTAATTCTCCCAAGGCGGACGCCATTGTGGAGACGGCGAAACGGTCGCTTCGAATGGCTACGGATTTCGTGCGCGAGAAAGACCTTTTGACCCTACCGCCCGACCCGATCGAAGTCATCATCATGCCCGAGTTTGAACGGGGTGTTTCCGTGGCTTACTGCGATTCGCCAGGCCCGCTGGACATAGGCATGAAGACGTATTACGCCGTCGCACCACTGCCCGACGATTGGAGCCAACAACAGATCCAATCGTTCCTGCGGGAGTACAACAAACGGTCCATTCATGATTTGACCATGCATGAGGCCATGCCAGGGCACTATGTCCAACTGGCCCACTCGAACCGATACCCGGGCAAGCTGCGATCGGTACTTTCTTCCGGGGTTTTTATCGAGGGCTGGGCAGTCTATTCCGAACGCATGATGCTCGATCAAGGTTTTTTGGACGGTGATCCCCTGATGCGCTTGACCAATTTGAAGTGGTACCTTCGCGGGATTGGCAACGCAATCATTGACCAAGCAATCCACACGCAAGGGATGACTCGCGAGCAGGCCATGCGACTGATGATGGAGGATACATTCCAGGAAGAACGTGAGGCGGCAGGAAAATGGATTCGGGCGCAACTGACCTCAACACAACTTTCGACGTACTTCGTGGGCACGCTGGAGCATTTTGACTTGAGGCGCGAAATCGAAAGCGCGTGGGGCGAGAAATTTGACTTGAAGACCTATCATGACAAGATCCTGTCCTACGGCTCCCCGCCCGTTCAGTTCGTCCGGGCGCTGGTTCTCGATGAACCGATCCCCCGCCTGCGATGACTTCAACACTTGTTGGGAAAAAATAAAAAATGAATGTTGTCAGGTCATGTTTATGTTTCCCACTGGCGTCTTTTGATGTTGTGTATTTGGAACTATCAATGCGATTCGCCGAAGGCCTTTTTCACCGTAGCCTGGGGTTGCACTCTTTGTTGTTTTACACAAGTAGGAGTAAAGAAAGCCCCCTCGCCCAACGCCGTTAAGTATTTTAAGCCTGACAGGTTCGTGTTTTCCGC
>JAFGFZ010000335.1 GCA_016930815.1 Pirellulales bacterium
CCCTCCCAGAGGGAGGGTGTTGATTAGTACAGGCCAATGATCATTTCAGGCGATTTCAAAACACATTCTTAGCCGTGACAGAGCGCTCGAGTCTTGCCGGATCCTATGATCAGGTGGCATTGCGGGTCTCGGAGAGGCCCGCATACACTTGGTTGCGGCTTCGCCGCGCTAGGCAGTGCCCGTATTAAATCCAACGGGGGATTGATGCGATCTTACGGGGAGACCACAATAGGGGCCATGCTTGCCAAGCTCCATACTTTTTCACTATTCGGCATCGATGCACTTCCAGTGGAAGTGGAAGTGGATGTTTCGGGCGCTTCGATACCAAAGACGGTCCTGGTGGGCCTGCCGGAGGCGGCGGTCCGTGAGAGTACGCATCGGATTGCCAGGGCAATGGTCAATAGCGGTTTCGTCCGTCCGCAGGACCGGATTGTGATCAATTTAGCGCCTGCTGAACTTCCAAAACAGGCGGCATCATTCGATCTTCCGATTGCGCTCGGTATTTTAGCGGCCAGTCGCCAATTTGCCTCGGAACGCCTCGATGCATATGCCGTCGTTGGCGAACTGGCTCTGGACGGTTCGACGCGACCCACGAAGGGTGCTTTATCGATGGCAATGGCTGCCGCGGCCCAACCGGATCGACGGGGAATTCTGGTGCCTAGCGCGAGTGCCGCCGAGGCGGCAGTGGTTGAAGGGGTGGACGTCATATCCGTGGCGAGCCTCGCTCAGGCCGCTGGCTTTCTGGCAGGAGAAATCGAAATCGAACCGACCCCATCGCGCCTCGATGACTTGTTCCGTGAATTTTCCCAATATGATGTTGACTTTGCGGATGTCCGAGGGCAGGAAATGGCCAAACGAGCGGTCATCATCGCGGCAGCGGGGGGTCATAACCTGCTGATGATTGGTCCACCAGGTGCTGGGAAGACGATGCTTGCCAAACGCGTTCCCACGATTTTGCCAACTCTTTCCGCCGCCGAATCGATCGAAACGACGCGGATCTATAGCGCAATGGGCCGCCTGGCACCCGGACAACCACTCCTGGCCCGACGCCCTTTCCGGTCTCCGCACCACACGATTAGCAATGCTGGTCTCGTTGGTGGTGGCAGTACCCCAACACCAGGAGAAATCAGTCTCTCACATAATGGTGTCCTTTTTTTGGATGAGTTGGCTGAATTCAACCGAACAACGCTCGAGGTCCTTCGACAACCACTCGAGGATGGCCGTGTTACCATTAGCCGAGCCCTGAATGCCACTACATTTCCCGCCAATTTCATGCTGATCGTCTCGCTGAATCCATGCCCTTGTGGCTACCGGAATGATCCGCGGCGTTCGTGTCACTGCACCCCCCCTCAGATCGAGCGCTACATGTCCAAAATCAGTGGCCCTCTGCTGGATCGAATTGATATCCATATCGAAGTGCCCGCCGTGCCGTATCGTGAACTCTCCTCCCAAACATCCGGGACGGATAGCCACCAGATGCGAGAACAGGTTCTCGCCGCGCGCGCGCTCCAAAAGACACGATTCGCCGGTAGTCGAGTCCGCCAGAACGCGCGGATGACAACACGGCAGGTCCGCCAGTTCTGCCAACTCAACGATACCTGCCGGCGCGTCTTGGAAAACAGCGTGCAGGAATTGGGGCTTTCCGCTCGGGCCCATGACAAAGTGCTCCGAGTCGCCCGGACAATCGCCGATTTGGAGAATTCCTCCACAATCGAAACATCCCACCTCAACGAGGCGGTGAACTACCGAATGCTCGATCGGGATCTGTGGGCGTAGGCACTACAGGAATCGTTCCGCCTCTTCTTCCGGCTCTTCTTCGGCGTCCAGGGCAGCCAGATGCTCTTCTTTGAAAAAACGCGCCAATGCATGACGGAATGGAACAAGGAGCACCAGGAACAAGGGGAACAGGATGCCAAGCATTGGATGGAGTTCGATGGCCCCCAAGAGGCACAGGCAACCGAGTTGGATGAACGTGAACCAATGAATCACATGGCGCGGAACACGGCGAATATAGTGAGTGCTGGGGTAGAGGGACCGGTCCATCAACCATAAACTAAGCCGTTCGAAAAACTGGTTCCCAGCCATCGAAACAATTCCCATATATAGAAATAATCCATAAAGCACGGCCATCGGAATCATGGTCAAGTAAGGCAATACGAGGAGCGATAGCGCGATCAAAATATGAATTGCCAGGCCTGAGAGGCGGTTCTCCCTGACGTGAATGATTCGCTCGCGTTTGTCACCAAAGGGTGTGATGACCTCTTCCACGGTGGCAAGACTGCGAACATGGTTCAGTGACCGGACCGTGGCCGCAACAAGCCATGGCAAACCGAATAGGGAACAAATCCCGATCAAAAAACCCATGATGGCTAAGTCGTAGTGGTAAGAGGATCCCTTTTGCAACCTGTTGTCGCGGCTATTGACGAGTCGAGCCGTGATGTTCTGATCGATATAGACCAGCAGTGTAACAGGGATAGCCAGTCCAAATGAAAAGATCCATATCCATGGTTTTGTTGCCAAGGGATTGACAAACCACGATCGCCCGGCAATGGTCGGCCGGAAAGTATCCGGTGCTGGAAGGTAATCGAGCAGAACTTCCTCGCGGAACCAGAACGCCACCAGCGCCATGATGGAGATGGCGATCGCGGGGCCAAAATCCGCGAGAAACTCACGCATCCGTGGATGCAAATAGCGGCTCCGCCGAAACCTGGAAAGGCTCATGGCCAGGTAGAAGGTGCCCAGCGCCAGCAGGAATGACAGGAAAGATGTCGCATGGCTGGTCGCATTTTGTGAAAAGATATCCACCATCGCCTCGATCGCCGCCACAATGAATATGATCGAAATCAATGCGGAAAAGATTTCGTCCGTAAACCGGGTGAAAAATCGCAGCAAGGAACTGGCGTTCGTGGCGGCCATGACCAGTAGCAGGATACCGGTCCAGAGTCCAACGCAAGCATAGGTTTCTAGGAAAGGGACTTGCACCACCGTGCAGACGTTGTAAAGAATCATCGTGAAAACGAGCATCGGTCCCGTGCCACCTAGAATGATGAGTGGTTGACCGGCCAATAGCGCATAAAGGATACCGCAAACGGCTGTGCCAAGAATCATTTCGATTGGCCCAATATGATTGCCAGTCAATTCGGCCATGATGCCACCAAACGTGATCGCCGGAGCGATGCATGCGAAAAAAAGAAAAAGTGCCGAACTGACTGTCTTGAAGTGCAAGCCGTCACGGAAGTCGCTCGCATACACGGGCAACCGCCGCGCAAGATCCGCGATAATCCCGCACCATAATTTCCCCGAAGAAATCAAGCCATTGTCGTGAGCCGCCCGGGGCTTCTCGATGAGGCGGTTTCGTTCCTCAAAGGAATGGAGTGCGGCCAGGAGTTCTTCCAGGTCGCGCGCTTCGCCCATTTGGTAGCGAAATGCGTCATCCGACATCAGGCGAGCAATGTCCATCAACGCGTCAATGTGCTCGGAAACCGCTGCCTTGGGTCCCAGGAGCACGAAAACAAATCGGGTCGGTATGCCATCTGGCGCGCCGAGGTCGATGGGTTGGGCCAAGCGAATGAATACGATGGCTGGCTCCACGCAGTAGTCCGCGTAGACGTGGGGCACGGAAACCGAATGCCCAATCGCAGTGGATCCAAGCCGTTCCCGATCCAGAATCGCGGCGCGAATTTCATCGCGGTGTTCAACAGGCAATTTCCCACACGCAACAACCATGTCGAGCGCCTGGTCAATGATCCCTTCAATACTATCGGCATGGAAGTCTAGGACATAGGCGCGGTCGAGAAATGCCTGACCAAGAAGATCCATCGGTGTGCTTCTTCTATCGAGTGAAAAAAGATCGCCATGCCGACCCTGGCAGGCCTTGAATGATTGTGACAGGAAGTGGCCGCAAAGACAAGAAGAAGAGGAATCTTATCTGTCTTGTCACCATGGTCCGAAAGTACGATAATCAGAACTTGGCAATCATGGTTTCCAAGGATGCGTTAAAAGGAGAAGTCTGCCATGTTACGTCGTGATTTATTCTGCTCAATATTCGTTACGATCATCATGGTCGCGTCCACAATGGCTGCCGCGGATAATGTGCTCTCGCACATACCGAAAGATGCCTACGGCTTTCTGGTAATCCATAACATGGAATCGACCAGCGCGAAGATCGAAAAAATTCTTGATCAATTCAACGTTCCTCTTTCCCTCCTGCAACTCTTTATTGAGAAAACTGGACTGGGCGAAGGGATCAATCAAAAGGGGGATCTCCTAGTTGCACTCCTACCAGGCAAACTGGAAGGAAATGAACCGGGTCCAGCCATCTTGCTGCCGGTAACGGATTATGCCGATCTGGCGAAGGTGACTGGTGCCGATCCAGCGGGTGGTATCAGTTCCATAACACTCCGGGGCGAAGATCTGCTCCTCGCCAGATGGGGGGTCTATGCCCTCCTTATGGATACCAACTACCGAACCGAGATGGAATCCATGATCGCGTCCGAGACCATTGTTCCCGAGGCAATCTTGCCATTCCAGGAATGGATGGATCGAACCGATGTGGTCGCTGTTCTTTTACCGAAGGGAACAAAACTCCTCGTTGCCTCTGGGAAAAAAGAACTCGCAAAACAGCGGGAACAAATGGAAGAGATGTTTGAAGATCTTGACATGGACAAGCAAATGAACTCAATCAAGCAAATGTTCCTGTTCTACGATCAAATGATCCATCTGCTTGACCAGGAAATGCACGCCTTGGCCATCGGCGCTTCGCTGGATGATCAGGGAAACCTCAGGATCGGGAAACGAGTTCGCCTCGAACCCGGTGGCAAAGTCGCAAAACTGGCCCCCGTGAACCAGCAGGCAAAGGACCCATTGCTGGGCATGCCGGACGGTTCGTTTCTGATCGCCGCCGGTGGTCCTCTGCCAAAGGAATGGAAGGATATGATGATCACCTGGTCCCTTGAGATCGTGCAGTCGAATAAGGAATTGCTTCGGATGGTGTATGGTGTCGATGAGGTGAGTGATGAAAAGATCGCGAAAATTCGGGAAATAATGAAAACTTCCATGTCGACTCTCCAATCCATGGCCTTCTGCTTCCAGCCAGGAGTTGACGATGCCCCGATCATGGATGGCTTTATCGAGATCATGCAGGTAAATGATGCCAAGACGTTTTTAGTCGACTATCAGAAGACGATGGAAGCATGGGCGGATGTCTTGAAGAAGGGGGATGGCGAAAAGATCAACCGATATCATTTAACAGAGGAAGAAATCGCTGGAAAACCGGGACTAAAACTGGAAATGGATTTTGCTGGAATGGTCCAAGAAGATCAATTCCGAGAGATGATTACCATCCTATTGGGCGGAAATAATAACATGGTGGCGTATCTAGGGATCGTTGATGAACATCATATCGCAATGTGCTATGACAAGACGATCCTTGAGAACCTGATTGCAGCGATACAACAAAGCAAAGATCAACTAATCGACAATGCGATGGTCCGCAAGACAAAAGCCCTGTTGCCCAACGAGGCGCCTTGGAGTGGATATGTCAGCCCAAAAGGTTGTGTCGATTTTGCGCGCCGTATCATGGAAATCATCATGGGCAGATTCGGTGGAGCACCCGTTATCCCCGAATACCCCACGACTCCACCCATCGGTTTTTCATGGCAACTGTCCGATCGGGGTGTGGAGGCTGATATGGTGATTCCGGCCGAAACCATCGATGGGCTGAGCGACTACGTCCGTGCTGTGAGTGAATAGTCGAATCATCAGAAGACTTCCTTTCCTTCCAGCCAAAGATGGGATACGGTGGCGTCACTTCCGATTAAAAAGAGGAAGGGGTCCCCCGGCGTCGCATCGGTGAAAGGAACCGCGACAATATTTGCTAGTTTGCCTGGAGCGATCGAGCCAGACAGGTTGCCGATACCCAATGCCTCGGCTCCAGATAGAGTCCCCATTCGAAGAATCGATTCCGGCGCGATCTTCGGATGGTTCTGGTACGCCGCGCGCATTTCACTGAGCAGGCTAAGGTCCGGATTCGACGCACGACTATCGGTACCAAGGGCAACTCGAACACCCCGTTCAAGTGACCGGGCGAGAGGATACGGTGGGTGTGCAAAGTAGGCGTGCGTTCGGGGGCAATAGATGATCGCCATGTGATCTCGCCGCGCGGCAAGGAATTCCAATTCATCATCCGAAAGGTAATTCCCATGGATGATAATGGCGCGAGGGGCTTTCGCTAATCGGATCAAATAATCCAGTGGCCGTGATCTGGGTAGTACCGATCCTGGATCCCACATGCTCCGTTCCAACAACAAATCGCGGAATGGGCCATCGACCGAATCGAGGAACTGTAACTCCTCAAAGGATTCCGCCAGATGCATGGCAATCGGCAGATTCTCCCGGCGCGCAAGATCTACAATCTGTTCCAGCAGATGGACACTGACGGTGTATGGTGCATGAGGGCTAATCCCGATTCGATTTCGCGGCGCATGGAATGATGAAGATCCCTCGGAATCAGAGATGCCCGGCCCAGATCGCTCGGAGCCGGATTTTTCCCATCGAGCGATCCGGCTCCGGAGAGCCCCGTATGCGGATTCGGCGCGGGCGCGAGAGAAACCTATGATTTCCAGAAAACGATGGATCGCAGGATGGTGTTCAGGTCGATCTGGATACGGATGGGACCGCATAGGAGCCTCGGATGCAATTTCGGGCGCCTGGTCGCATCCGAAGTTCCATGATTCCCCAGACAGGGCAACAGGGGTGGATGTGCCATGCGGTCCGTTCGCCATTCCGGAATGGCAGGGATCCATGCATTCGCGGGTAGCTATTTCAGCAAGCGTGGTGACGCCGCTTCGGATGGATTCGTCCAGCCCGGATGAGATGGCGGTGGATAATCTGCGTGATGCACAAGTTCGCTTGTCGAGGACGAGTCGAATCCAGGCCGCCAGTTCCATGCCTTGGTGACCCAGTGGGCAATCCAGGTCACTAAATTCCAGATGGGTATGCGCATTAATGAAACCAGGGAGTAGTATCGCGTCTCCCACATCCCGCACGGGGATTCCAGGGGGGGGGTGATTCCCAACATCAATGATCCATCCTCCCTGGATCGTGACAATCCCGCTGTCCACGGGAGCCCTTTCGATCGGTAAGACGACGCGCGCTTTGAGGGCAAAGGCGGGTTCCTTGGATGATGGATTAAATCCATCCCTATGGCAGGAAGAAGATGAAGAATGAAAAAAAATCATAATCCAATGATACCATGATGGCGCGCGAACGCAGCTGATTTCGGCAAGATTTGGCTCAAAAAGGATGAACTGGATTGTCATGCCAGTGTAATGCCGGCGATCTTCTCTTGTCGATCGATTTCATTTGGAGGAAAATGGCAGACAGGCTACACGTGGAAGGATTACGATGATCGGACCGCAAGAAAACGAATCCCATCCGTGGGATCCCGAAGATGATGGGGAGGAATATGCCCTTCTCCCCCCCGATCCCGACGTCCTTGAAGAAGAACGGCGCCGGCGCGATGCACAGATCGCGGCATGGGAAGCGAAGGCCGCCGCGGATCAAGATCCGAATGAAGATCCGTGGAATATCGATATCGAATTTCAATTCCGGTTTGGCATCAAGGATCTGCTCGCCGCCATGGCAATCCTTGCGATCTCCATCACATGCGTGCGGTTGTTGGACCCCTATACTGGCTTTTCCATCTTTGTTCTGGGCACACTCATCTGGATGCAGTATCGGCTCGTCTGTTCTGAAAAAGAGACTGCCAGGAAGAAGAAACCCCCCCGAACCGCCCCCACCATGCCGTTCGCCGGATCAAGCTGGCGCGACTGGATTCGGCCGTGGAGATCCTATTCGATCGCCGATATGTTGATCGCGATTACAGTCGCCGCCATCGTATTCGCTCTCCTCCGCTGGATGGGACCCGCCTACACGACGGCATTCCTTGGGATGATGGTGACTGCTGGCATTCTTGCCTACATGCTCGATTTCCGACCTCCAAGACAGTGGTGGCTGGTCTGGATTCTTGTCTGTGTATGCTATGTCGTTTTTGCCATTGTGACGTCGATCCGAATCCGGTTCTTTTCCTAGCGTCTGTTTTCCTTTCAATTGGGCCGGGCGGGAACGATCCGCAGCGTCTTGCCGTCCAATTCATAGGTCAATCCCGCGGGTGCGACGGCGGCGTTCAATAACTCGGTAAGAGAAGCCTGCTTCACAGAGAACGAGATCGGCTGCGATAGTGAAATGCCGGCATCTTGAATGGCTGTTTCCTCGAATTCGACTTGCAGGCCCAACGTGAGAGCCAGCTGGCTCAGGACGGGACCGATCGGTTTTTCAGTGACACGGATTGTGTACTGCGTTTGTTCCTGCTGCGCTGGTTTGCGCTGAGGTTGCCTCGGCTGGTTAATGCCGATGGCCGGGCCATGCATCGCGGCCACAATCTGTTCATGTTCCTCCGCAAGGCCGCGAACAATCATCGAACGACCCTCGTAGGAAACAATGGCATCCGGCGCAATTTGTTGAATCCGATCTAAAGGAACAGCACGTCCCGCCAATCGATCGTACCGGCGTGTGAGGCGCTCTTTTCCGGTGATCGGAACAAGTTCCAAGGCACGCCCATTGGAGGTGGGGGATAGCTTGATGTCGAATCCAATCAGGAAAAGGGTGAGTTGGTCAGTCAGTGGCATGGGTGGTAATTTACCGGGTGGCCAGAGATCATGAGGAATGCGGCCAAGTCCGACGAATTGCATATCCCGGGACTTCTCCAAGTCGGAGAGCCATTCGCGGGGAACGGTAAGTGCAGGCCATTCAATCGATTGTTCAACTTGCATGCTTTTTCGGACTTGGAGCGAATAGGAGGGGAGGTCGTCCCGGCAAAGCTCGGCGATTGTTTTCAATATCCGCGCAGCCTGCGGAGGACCCAAATAGATGACCGTCCCGATGTAGGAAACGGCCAGGTTGCGCTCTGCTGCAATCTCGTGGAGCAATTCATCGAGCGGGATGTTATTTGCTGCGAAAGTTACCTGCTGATCTGGGTCCACGCGCCGGTCGAGAAAGATGGTGACTTGATAGGTTCCTGTTAACCGTTCGAGACCAGAACGGAGGCAAACACCTTCCCAAAGTAGACTCGTACGAGCTCGAAGCGCGCGATGAAGGGGATTTTCGGAAGCTAGGCATGGAATAGGACCGGAAAGAAAGAACAGGCAGAATACCATGACCACCAATATCTTGGCTTTCTGCAGTTCCAGGGCGATCCATCCAAGCCCGGCACGATCATCCATGGCAACTCCTTCGATGCCGTATGACATTCACTTGCCCGAAAGGCGATTTGACTCCGCGAAAAGACCTGCTTTTACGGAGCGAAAGCCGAAATTGATTGTCTTACAGATACCAATGGAACGCCTCCCTCCTAGCATACTCACTCGAATCCATGAATGCAAATTCTATCAAGGATACCAGAAAGGGATCCGAATACGAATGGAGCGGTTTTATCGCGTGGTGCCTAGGGGATAGGGATCAAGATTTGTGCCGGCCAATTTCAAAAATGATTGGAGCTATTGCAGGTTCTAATTACACTCAAAGTAGGGGACATAAATGAAACTGAATCGTATTGGCTGCGCCAAGCGTGTCATGGTCATCGTCCGGAGGTTTCGTTGTGAGTGCACCATTATCTCGTCATTCGATCCTTGTTGACTATTATCAGCGGTTCCTGGGTGACCAAGATACGGCGACGTTTATTCGATCGGTTGTCCGACGGTACACTGCGGCAACACTCGAACGCATGATCACATGCAGTGATCGATTCGGTCGGCGCGCGGCTGTCTTGGCATTGGGATATATTGGTGAATATGAATCGAACACGGCGCTTGGGAAAGCCTTGGTCGACGGCGATCGGGGAGTTCGCACATTGGCCGAGAGCGCGATCCGGAATGTCTGGGGGAGGATCGGTTCATCCGAACAGCGGCGATGCCTGAGGGAGGTGTCCCGCCATAATCAATCCAAACAACACGAAAAGGCCATCGAATTGGCCACGCAATTGATCCATGAATCGCCATGGATTGCCGAGGCATGGTGCCAAAGGGGAACCGCCTATTTTCACCTTGGGCAATATGATGCGGCAATCCGCGATTGCCATCAAGCGCTAGAA
>JAFGFZ010000336.1 GCA_016930815.1 Pirellulales bacterium
CCATCCCTTGCCCATTTGAGAACTACTACCCATTCCTGGGCTCGTTTCATTGCGCTACGTTGGATATTCGCCGCCGGGGGACGTTGCAATCGTACGGTTGATTGGTACCTCGCGGTGGAAAAAAGTTCCCAGCCGTGTTGCCAGCAGAGCCGGAAGCAATAGCAAATCGCCGACCAGCGCGGCTACCAGGAGTAGGAACATCAGCAGCCCGAACTGCGACACGGGCTGAAAAGAGCTGAAGAAGAAGACAAACAGGGCCAGGCCGGCGATCAGGGTTGTATGCAACATGGCCGCCCCGCAACAGCGGTAGGCTGAGTGAATGGCTTCGATCCGGCTCGCACCGTCCTGCATGGCCCGGCGGAACCAGGTAACGAAGTGGAGCGTGTCATCCACGGCAATCCCCAGGCCGATACTTGCCGTCATCATGGCTCCGACATCCACCATGCTTCCAAGCCATCCCATGGTGCCAAATGTCGCCAGGGCCGGGAATATGTTCGGAAGCATTGCCAAGAGCCCCGCCAGAAGGCTCTGAAGAACCAGTGCCATGATCACGGTCACCAATCCGAGCGCCATCGCGAAACTCACCAAAAGGGCATGCAATAGTTCGCGTTGTGCTTCATAGACCAAAGGCACCCCACCGGTATACGTCACGCGCACCGCGTCACGCGGGACGCCCACGGCGTCCAAGATCGTTCGCGCTTTGGCATCGAGTTCATGACTGAATTGCTCAAAGTCCAGATTGGCAAAACTCGTGACTCGGATTTCGATACGCCACAATTCCCATTCCTTGTCCTGGGCCAGAAAACGACCATCAATAAACACATCCCGATGTTCAAGGACCGACCAATCCCTCACGGACTGGCGGATCTGTTGCCGCAGCGAGAGACGTCCGCGGCGCAGAGGTCCCAACGTGGGAGCAAACGTGGCGCACGAGACGGCACCTTGCACCTGATCCAATTGCAGGACATGCATTTGAATGTTACGGACGACCCGCATCCGATCGGCGAATTCTAATTGGCAGTCGTTGTTGAAACCAATCACCATTTCAACGGAAGCCAATGGCCCGACATGCTGGCGATACCAATTCATGTCGGTGATCCAGCGACTATTCTCGGGCAAGAATCGTGCTGGCTCGACGGATGTCTCGATCTTCATGAGACCCGCGGCCGACACAATGAAAGCGGCTCCGAACAGTGTGATGACGATGAAAGGCCGGCGCGTGAGACCGTTGACTATGGCCGCCAGCGGGCGTGCGGGCCTGGTTGTGGTGAAACCCGATCCGGTTCGAACGGTGGCCCTCGGCACGACTGGGAACTTCACTGTTGCCGCGGGTAATAACAACATCAGGACACAGAAGCTGATCAGGACGCCTGCGGATCCGTAGATGCCGAAATGCTTCACAGGGAGGACGTGGCTGACACATAACGAGGCCAGACCCACGGCCGTTGTCATGGCGGCAATCAAACAGGGAAGCCAACCGGCCTGGATCGCTTTTCTCGGGGCATCCAGCGGCCCGGCATGGATGACAGCATCTCGATAATAATTCAACAGATGGACACTCGCCGAGACCGAAAGGACATAGACCAGTACGGGGACAATGCTGACCAAGAGATTCATCGTCCCGCCCGTGTAATAAACAACGGCTTCGGCAATGGCCTGGCAAAACTGGGATAATAGAAAGACCAAAACCGCCAATTTCACGCTGCGGAGGCAGGCCCACGCGACGCCCAGAGCCAACAGGGCGGATATCCATATCAGACGGTCCACGGCCTGTTCCCCCTCGATGTCGATCGCGACACTAATCACGGCATCTCCAGTCAAACGCAATTCATCGGTGGCCACATGGCAATGTCCCACGGCAATTCGTTCGATGGCATCGACCACGGCGGCGCGTTCACGGGGGGTTTGGGCAGCAAGGGTCACGACCGCGCAGGTCGTCCGCTGGTCCGGGCCAATCAGAACCCCTTGCAGCCGTTGCAGGGCCAGCTTCCGCGAGAGAGAAAGCGGTTCAGATCGGAGCTCCTGGAAGGCACGCTGTCCGGTCGTGACATATTCGACTAGATCTAGAGCAGGAAGGATCTCGTACGGGCTGCCCTTGCCTTCCACGGCCAATGCGAACTGCTCCAAGCGGGGGTCCTCGAGCGTGCATCCCTCCCAGCTTACAAGAATTGTTTCGTCCGAGCCAAAGAGCCGACGAAAATGAGCGTAGCCGTCGGTTGCCGGGCAGTTTTTTGGCAACCATTGGTCGATACTGTTATCGGTTCGCTGATATGCCTGGATCGTTCCCCAGATCACCAAAGGCAGGCAAAGCAGTGCTCCAAGCAACAGCAGGGTGGCATATCGGCGATGGAAATCCGGTTGTTTCGAGAGCGATTCCACGGCCCGTCAATTTCCTGGTAATTCGAATTCTGTTTTCAAATCATCGAGGGCATCCAGGAGGCAATCAATTGCCTCGATCGAGTGATTCGCATTCACTTGAATTCGCAGAATTCCGCCCATCAGCGGTACTGCCGGGTACGTGGCGGACTGGACGTAGAAACCACGATCGAACAACCATTTTCCTGCGCTGAGAGTTTTTTCAATATCTCCAATGGTGATCGCAACAACCGCCGCTAAACCACCGGTCATTGGAAGGCCGATCCGTCGAATTCCGTCGACCAACCGCTTGACGCGGTTTTGAAGACGGCCGAGGATTTCGTCATATTCTGGCGATTCGATCAGATCGCACACGGCGCAGATTGCGGCCAGGTACGGCGGCGGGACAGGGCCTCCAAAAATAAACGTACTGGACCGGATCTTCAGCATCCGCTTGAGTGGTTGATCACAGGTGACAAACGCCCCTAAGCAGGAGAACGCCTTCGATAGGGAGCCGACCATCAGGACGTTCTCCAGCGAATCCAGTTTCCAAGCCGCGGCCCCGCGGCCCCGCGGCCCGATCACGGCGGTCCCGTGAGCGTCGTCAATATATAAGATGCCACCAAAACTTCGAGTCACTTGATCCAATGCGTCCAGAGGTGGGATCGTGCCAGTCATACTATAAACACCATCCACGGCAACGATACACCCCTCGTAATCTTCCCGTTCGAGGATCTTGACCAGGGCATTCGGAGTTGCTGGATTCAATTCTCGCACGTTCGCTCCATTGTGTGCGGCGACTTTTGCCGCTTGCCATAGCGTGTCGTGAGACAACCGGTCGACAACCAACAAATCTCCCTTGCCAGCCAGGGCCGGAAGAAGACCGGCGTTGGCGAGTGTGACACTGGGAAAGATAAGTGTCTCATCGACGTTCAGCCATTGTGCCAGACGCCGCTCCGCCTCTTCACAGAGGGCAACGCTCGTGAAAGCCCGCGATGCGCCATTATGCGTCCCCCAATCTTCTAGCGATTCGACGATTGCCTTCTGGATCCGCGGATCGCGGTCGAACCCGAGCAGACTGTCCGAGCCAAAGTTGATTACCGTCTTCCCGCAAAGCCGGAAATGCCGGGCATCGTCCATCGAGTCGACCACCTGATCCTTGAGATGGACGTCTTCGTATTTGTCTAGGATCATCAGAGCCAAACGCGTTACGCGATCTTCCTTCAAACGCAATTTCAGCTGCTCAATCGCGGCTTTCCCATTCGATTCCGGGCAGGAGCGTCCAATGCCTTCACCAAGACTTTTGGGATCAGATTGCCTAACGCTTCGTGGTGCCATCGTCTTTGAATTTGTCCATCCGCCAATGCAACTGATTTGAAACTGCTTCTAATCTACGCAACTGGGCCTCCATTGCAAACCGTCCATGCTTCGTGGATAAAGAAAATTTGTAACCGTTCACGGAGACTGTCCCGATTTTCGCGGCGACCAGGCGCCGACGGCATGAAAACGCTCGATTCGCCGCGAAAATGGGACTGTCCCCTTGGCCGTAAGGGGACAGGCACATTTTTCGGCCTTCACGCATGAACTAGCGGAAAGACCAAAACGGGCCGAAAAATGAGCCAGTCCCCGGCGGCCTCGAAGCAGCGAAGGGCTCGTTCCAAGGGTGGCTGGCAATTTTTCCGATCTTTCGCGGAATACGAGTTGATCATGGCGCTAGAAAACGAGGACTGTTTTCGGAAACCGCCTTGGAACCGGGCTGGGATCTGGACGGGGGCCAATCTCCGGGCGCTCTGGCGTATTCTGAAGAACAACCGCTTTTGTGTGCATGGCTCCTGCTGGCCTGAATGTCTCGTCGACCTGGCTTTTGCCGGGGTGAATTCCGGGTTGGGAATCCTCCAGGCGATGGTCTACGGTGCCTCTGCCGGACGCGTTCGCCTTGCGACAGATCCACTCATCATCCTAGGGCACTGGCGAACGGGCACAACACTGCTCCACGAACTCCTGGCACTCGATCCAAGGCATACTTGCCCAACAACGTTTCAATGTTTTTTACCAAATCATTTTCTCCTCACCGATCGCTTCGTCAAACGTTGGTCGAGTTTTGTGTTGCCGCCGAGTCGCTTATTTGATAGCCTGCAAATGGGTTGGGACCGGCCGCAGGAAGACGAATTCGCGCTCTGCAACATGGGGATTCCAAGTCCCTACGCGACCATTGCATTTCCAAACCGGCCACCTCAAAATCAAGACTATCTGGAACTCGATTCAGTTCCCCGCCGGCAACGCGACTGCTGGAAAAATGGCTTGCGGCGCTTTCTCCAACAGGTCCTATACGAGCATCCGGGCCGTCTGGTTTTAAAATCGCCCACGCATACATTTCGCTTGCCAATGCTCCTGGAATTGTTCCCCAATGCCTGTTTCATTCATATGGTGCGGCATCCACTTGCCATCTTCATGTCAACAATGCGATTGTGGAAATCACTCTATGTGATGCACGGCTACCAGAAACCTGACTTCGAGGGGCTCACGGAATATGTATTCGCGACATTCCAACGGATGCATGCTCGGCTTGAAACTACCCGATCCCTGGTCATGAAAGATCGATTCATGGATGTCCGTTATGAAGATCTCGTTGGCAATCCGATTGACACGATACAGCGAGTTTATTCCTATCTGAAATTGGGTGAATTCAATACGGTCCGGCCAGCAATCGAGGCCTATAGCACGCGGCACTCGAATCACCGCCCGTATCCTCATTCCCCAACATCGGACTTGGCAAACGAGGTCTTCCAGCGCTGGAAACCGTATTACGAGAAATATGGCTACGAGCCCCACCAGTTCCATCAGCAGGATTCAATGCGAATGAGAAGGACTTGACTCGAGTGCCAATTTCGATTCCGATGG
>JAFGFZ010000041.1 GCA_016930815.1 Pirellulales bacterium
TGGCGTGATCGTGGTGCCGCGGGAAAAGGCCAAAGAGGTTGCCCAGTATGCGCAGACAACTCTAGGCAAAGATAAACAGGGACGACGCAACTGGTATCAGAAGCTGGGCATTCCGCCCGACGATTCAATCCGCTGATACTGTTTCGCCAGCTACTACAAGAAAAATAGACTATAAGAACCAGCGGCTACTCGGTATCCAATTTCATTGGCCCGGTTATTGAACGATTTGAATTCCCCGAAGATCACCGATCGATCAATCGCGTTTGAATGACTTGAAGGATGTTCCGGGCGACTTCTTCTTTTGGACCGGCGAACGTACCGACGATTGTTCCGGACGGTTCCAGAATCTCTACGTGATTATCCAGAGCGTTGATTGCGTCGGTACTGTTGGAGACAATCAGGTCACAGCATTTGCGTTCAAGTTTTAGAAGGGCTCGGATGCGATGGTCTTCGGTTTCCAGCGCGAATCCCACGGCCCAGCGGGTCCCTTTCTTGCTCGCCAGACTCGCGACAATATCCTCCGTTTCGATGAGGTGGAGTTTGAGTGGATCGCCGGTCTTGGAGATTTTGATTGGAGCGACACGGACTGGGCGGTAATCGCACGGGGCGGCTGCGGCGATCAGGCCGTCACAGGATCGGAACGCTTCGCGGCTGGCTAGTAGCATCTGTTCGGTCGAAATCACATCAATCACTTCAGCCGCGGCCGGATATTGGACATCGACCGGCCCACTGACCACGATCGCCTGATGGCCTAATTCCAAGACGGCTGCCGCAATGGCCCGGCCCATCCGGCCGCTGGATGCATTCGTCAAATAGCGGACCGGATCGAGGTACTGGCGTGTTGGACCGGACGTAATCAGAATGCGGGCCATGGAGAGATGACTCTAGCGTGGGCCATTGAAAGTCTCCTCAATGGCCGCAACAATTCGTTCGGGGGAGGCCATCCGTCCCATGCCCCGGTGGCGGCAACTCAGCCAACCTTCTTCTGGTTGGATAATTTGGTATCCGTCCTTGGTCAGTGTGGCTAGATTTCGTTGAACAGCCGGCTTGTTCCACATATGGCAATGCATCGCCGGGGCGAACAGCAGCGGTCCGGTAAATGCAAGGATCAGGGTACTGACCAGGTCGTCGGCGATCCCGGAGGCGGCTTTTCCCAAAATATTCGCGGTAGCTGGAGCGATGCAACAAACGTCCGCCCGCTGGGCCAGATCGATATGCGGGCCCAAGGGTTGGGAATGGGAGAAGAGCTCACAGAATACCGGCCGGCCGGTCAGCGCTTCGAATGTTACCGGGCCGACAAACTGTCGGGCATGGCGGGTAATGACGACGGATACACCATGCCCGTTTTGCACCAGCCTGCTCACGACCGCGGCCGTTTTATACGCCGCAATACCACCGGTCACGCCGATGAGAATTTCATGAGGCATGGAGGACATTAGATGCTTGACAGGTCAAAATCCAACGGGCTACTCATTTCCGGTTCACCGACGGTCCGCAGATGCTGGGATGCATCCAAGTAGATCTTGTCCTGCAGAATTTCTTGTACGACGATTTCCAACTTGACATTCGAGTTGGTATCGACGAGGGGCCGCGCGCCGGCATTCAGGGCGACGAGCCGTTTCTGAATCAATGTCGATAATTTGAATCGGCCGCCGACTTTCCGGACGATTTCTTCTTCTTTCAAGGCATCAATCATGAAGGTATCCCTTGTGCATTGAAAATGATATTGATTTGTTCTACCGCTTCATCAACATGATCGTTGATGATCTGCCAGCGATAGGTGGTGGCATATTCCAGTTCTCGTTTGGCGACTTGCAAGCGGCGCTGGATCGCTTCCTCGGTCTCCGTGCCTCGCGAGCGGAGACGCCGTTCCAGTTCGGCTGGAGTACTCGGACGGAGGAAGATTGTCATGGCATCCGGGTAATGGCGGAGCACCTGTCGAGCTCCATCGACATCGATCTCTAGGATAACCGAAATCCCCTCTGCCAGGCTAGGCCCAACCTCGCTGTGCAAGGTTCCGTACCAGTGGCCGCGTCCGAACACTTCGCAGCACTCGAGAAAATCACCCCTCTGGCGCCGGCGCTGGAATTCTTCCGGACTTAGAAAGTAGTAGTCTTTGCCATCCACTTCCCCTGGCCGGGGTGGACGCGTGGTGGCCGAGACAGCCAACCGCAGGTGGCGGGGATAATTGGCCAACAGGGCGTCCAGGACGGTCGATTTGCCGGCACCTGACGGGCCGGAGAGGACGACAAGTTGGCCGGGACGGGAAGGCATGGGAAGGCAGGAATTCCTCTCATTCGACGTTTTGGATTTGTTCTCGAATGCGTTCGAGTGCCGTTTTCATTTCGACAACATGCAGGGCAATTTCGGTATCGTTGGCTTTCGAGCCGATCGTATTGATTTCCCGGCCCATTTCCTGGGCGATAAATTCCAACTTGCGGCCGGCAGATTCTTCGTTGTTCATCACCGAAGCGAATTGCTGTAAGTGACTGTGCAGGCGGACAATCTCCTCCGATATGTCGGCACGCTCGCTAAAAAGGCTCACCTCGCGAATGAAATCCGCCGGTTCGACGGAGATGTCCAGCTTGAGAAGGGACTGCCCCACACGTTCGGCAAGCCGATCGCGATAGTCGTTGACGACAGCCGGCGCGCGGTCCTGGACCAGGTCCAGATGCCTGCGTATGGTGTTGCAATTGGTTGTCAGGTCAGCGGCAAGCAAGGCGCCTTCTTCGGTACGCATCTGGACCAACAGGGCCAGGGCGTCGTTCAGGCATGATTGAATGAGAGGCCAATCTTCATCCGCGTATTGTTTTCCACATGCCACTTCTTCGACCGCGCCCGGCAGACCAAGCAGCGATTCGAGGGAAATGGAATCCTTTTTGTCCCATTGTTTGGCGAGTGGCACCAGATCGCTACGAAATCTTTCGAGCAGGTTCACATTGATGCGATAATCGTCGGGCGTATGGGGCCGATCGACTCGCAACTGCACCTGCACGGTACCTCGCCGCACCTGTTCCCTGACGATCGTTTCAATACGCCGTTCGAGAGCGGCATAACCGTCGGTGGCACGATATGAGAATTTAAAATACCGGGCGTTGATTGTTCGAACCTCGATCGCCACAGCCAGCCCTTGGATCTCTTGTTGAGCCTCGCCGTAGCCGGTCATGCTATAGAGCACGTCACACACTCCTTGGACGGAAAGTGATATATGAGCAAGTGAGCTCGGATAGAAACGTGGCGCTGCCGCGGAAACCGGTTCCTTGAGATCGGTCAGGATTTGGCATTGCCGGCAGGCGGAGTGGTTCCTTCCGTGCCATTGGTTTGGGATGTTGCACCGGCTGGTTTGTCATCTGCAGGTGGTGCCGTGATACTACCGCCAGGGTCGGCAGGAGCCTGGGTTTTCACATTGATTAAGCCGCCGCCCTCTTTTTTACCGGAAAAATGGGCTAGTGCTGCCGCGCAAAGAATGATCCAGATCGTGACCGTGACGAATGTGATTCGGGTGAACGTGTCGCCGGCTTTGGCGCCGAAGGCACTGGAACCGCCCGCGCCACCGAGGGCTCCGGCCAAACCGCCCCCGCGACCCCGTTGGACAAGGACCAGCAGGATTAAGAAGACCGCGATGACACCCATGAGGAACGGGAAGAGGAAATTCAACATGATTCAATCTCCACGAAAGCCAGCACGATGCGCGATGTTCCCGAGAACTATCCAGGCGACATCCGGGAAACCCGCCGCACATCGCAGATCGAGGCGACCTGGGGAAACATTCCCAGGATTTTACATGCCCGCACGGGCAATTCCCAGGAACTCCTCCACCTTCAAGCTAGCACCACCGATCAGGCCGCCATCCACATTGGGTTGGGCGATCAGTTGGGCTGCATTGGACGCTTTCATACTGCCGCCATACAGGATTCGGACTTGCTGAGCAATTGCGTTATTATAGTATTCGGCCAGGAGCTTGCGAAGGTCGGCATGGACCTCTTCCGCTTGATCGGGCGTGGCGACCTTGCCAGTCCCAATCGCCCAGACCGGTTCATAGGCCAGGACCGTTTGGGTCATCTGTTCGGCAGTCAGCCCGGCCAGGGATCGTGTGAATTGGCTGCGAATGACCTGAGGTGTCTGGCCGGCCTCCCGCTGATCCAGAATTTCCCCAACGCAGACGATCGGAGTCAGGCCGGCGTTGAGGGCGGCGAGCAGCTTGGCGTTGACATCTTCGTCCGTCTCCCCCATCAGGGTCCGTCGCTCGCTATGGCCAAGAATGACATACGTTGCCCCCACATCTTGCAACATGGCGCCACTAATCTCGCCCGTATAGGCCCCATTGGTTTGATGGTACATATTCTGCCCGCCAACGGCGACCGCCGAGCCGGCTACCGCATCTGCAACGGGTGCAATGTAGATGCTCGGAGGACATACCAAAAGGTCGATGCCTGGAAACTCGGCCGCCCTGGCGGCGATGCCTTGAGCGAGTTGGACCGCGGAACCGCGATCCATATTCATTTTCCAGTTGCCTGCGATCAGCAATTTTCGCATGTTTTCAAATTCCTTGAGACGATTGGGGCATGACAGTTCATTCTAGGGCAGAATGTCCATGGATGTGCAAGCCACCAATATGCACTCGATTGATCGCGACTGCAACGGCTCTTCCATGGGATACCTTGAGCAAAAGAACTGACAGAGCAATTCGGAGATCCTGGTCTTGGGCCATCTCATCCCACCGGTTCCATCTGGGGGTAGGAGCCGAGCACTTCGAGCCGCGCGGCCTTTTGGGTCAGGGCACCAAGGGCCTCCTGAACTTCCGTATCGGCCTGGTGACCCTCGAATTCGACGAAAAAGAGATATTGCCCCCGGCTCCCAGGGATTGGGAAAGATTCAATCCAGGTCAGATTGAGTCCATGCTGGCTGAAAATATCGAGTGCTGAGGCAAGCGAGCCGGAAGTGTGGGCGATCGAGAAAAAAATGGAGGTTTTATCGTTGCCAGACCGTTCGGCAGGTCGATCGCTGATGACGACAAATCGAGTGATATTCTCAGGATTATCTTCGATGTTCCTGGCCAAGACCCGCAGATGATAATTGATTCCGGCCTGCTCGCTGGCGACCGCGGCCGAGCCTGGCTCTTCACTGGCCAATCGGGCTGCTTCCGATGTGCTGGCAACTTCGATGGTTTGGGATGCTGGGAGATGTTGGGCCAACCAGTTCCGGCATTGAGAGAGGGCCTGAGGTTTGCTGTAGACAAGCCTGATTGCATCCCGTTTGAATTTTCCGAGCAGGCAATGGTGGATTCGCAAGGGGACTTCGCCACACAGACGTACATGGGATCGCGAGAAAGCGTCGAGAGTGTCGGCGATCCGTCCATCCGTTGTGTTTTCTATTGGGACAAGCCCAAAATTGACATGACCTCGTTCCACCTCCTCAAAGACGGCAGGGATCGTATTCACGGCGATCATTTCAACACTCTGACCGAAACGATGGATTGCCGCCAAATGGCTGTAACTATATTCCGGGCCAAGATATGCCAAAGAATAGTTCTTCTCAGCGGCCCGTGTACCGCTGATGATCTCGCGGAAAACGGCTTGTATCGAGGCCTTGGACAACGGCCCTTGACTCCGTGATACGGCCAATTCCAATACTTCGTCCTCGCGGATCGGGACATAGGCAGGTTGCCCATCCGCCATTTTCAAACGGCCGATGTGTTGGGCCAATTCAGCCCGTCGATTGATCAATTCAACCAATTGGCTGTCGATCTGGTCGATTTCGGAACGGAGTTCCGCAAGTGATTTATCACCTATCCCAAAGCCAACTTCCCTCGCTCCACTTGCGGGAGGAGGGGCTTTGGGTGTGAGTTTTTCGGATAGGTTCGTGGCCTGGGATTGGGGATCCGCTACCGAAGGGGTATCGTCGCCTTCTTTTTCTTTTGTTGCCATGGTTCCTATCCACCTGATTCGCGAAGGAAAGTGGAAAAAGGTCAAAAAACAAACATCGATCCGAGGTCCACTGGCTCATTGGCAGGATCATGAGAGCGGCCTAGCCAAGTGATGCCAATTCGTTTTATCCCGTCCAGTCAAAATGGCAGTCTCGACGTGGATTCGGTTTTTCCTGATTTAACTGTCTAACCTATTGTATTTCAATAGTTTACATCAACAAGTCCGATTCAATCAAGCCCTGGCATGTTGTTTGCTTATTGACGTAGCATGGCCTCGCCATATGACGAAATCGATGCGCTCAGTCTGCGTACCGAGGGCCTGGATGATATGTTTTTCGAATTTTTTAGGGATGTAGTACGACATCTTTTCAAGCAATAGGAGCACCCCCATGGCTTCGGGCGAAAAAATCATTGGTATTGACCTTGGCACGACGAATTCGGTGGTGGCAGTGATGGACGGCAAAGAGGCGAAGGTCATCCCGAACGCCGAAGGCAACCGGCTAACACCGAGTGTCGTTGCATTCACCGAGAAGGGCGAGGTTCTTGTAGGCGAACCGGCCCGTCGTCAGGCGGTAACGAATCCGACAAAGACGGTTTATTCGATCAAACGTTTCATGGGCCGCCGGCACAACGAAGTCGCCAGTGAAGAAAAGATTGTGCCATACACGGTCGTTGGTGGGCCGGAGGATTACGTCAAAGTCAAGATTGGTGATAAGGAATACACGCCTCCCGAAATATCCGCGAAAACGCTACGCAAGCTCAAGGAATCGGCCGAGGCCTATTTGGGCCATAAAGTCAATAAGGCGGTGATTACCGTGCCCGCCTACTTCAATGACGCACAGCGTCAAGCAACCAAGGACGCTGGTCAAATTGCCGGTTTGGAAGTTGCCCGGATCATCAACGAACCGACTGCCGCATCCCTTGCCTATGGGCTCGATAAAAAGACTCAGGAGACGATCTGTGTCTTTGACCTGGGGGGTGGAACCTTCGATGTATCCATTCTCGAAGTAGCGGATGGTGTTTTTCGCGTCATATCCACGAATGGCGATACGCATCTGGGGGGTGACGATTTTGACGAAGAACTTATCAACCATGTCGCAGATCAGTTCAAACGGGAACAGGGGATTGACTTGCGCAAGGACCAAATGGCTTTACAGCGTTTGCAAGAGGCATGCGAAAAAGCGAAGAAGGAACTTAGCTCGGCTCAGACAACGGATATCAATCTGCCGTTTATCACGGCGGACGCCACGGGCCCGAAACACCTTCAGCAGTCGATCACCCGAGCCGAATTTGAAAAAATGGTGGACCATCTGATTGATCGAACCCGGGAGCCCGTCCGAAAGGCTCTCGCCGATGCCAAACTCGATCCGAGCAAGATCGATGAGGTGGTGCTGGTTGGTGGTTCGACCCGCATTCCGAAGGTCCAACAGGTTGTCAAGGAGATGTTTGGCGGCAAGGATCCTCACAAGGGAGTGAATCCGGACGAAGTCGTGGCGGTTGGAGCGGCCATTCAAGGCGGCGTTCTTTCTGGTGAGGTTCAGGACATTTTACTCCTGGATGTGACACCCCTTTCGCTCGGAATTGAGACGCTTGGTGGTGTGATGACCCGGCTCGTCGAACGGAACACCACGATTCCAACCGAGCGAAAGCAGGTTTTCAGCACGGCGGATGACAACCAATTGGCTGTAACGGTCCGAGTTTTCCAGGGCGAACGGGAAATGGCCAATGACAACCGCTTGCTGGGACAATTCAACCTCGATGGCATCCCGCCGGCTCCGCGTGGTGTGCCTCAGATCGAAGTGAAGTTTGATATTGATTCGAATGGGATCCTGAACGTTTCCGCCAAAGATCTTGGCACTGGCAAAGAGCAAACGGTCACGATTGAGCAATCGAGCGGCTTATCGGATGATGAAATCAAGAACATGCAGCACGATGCCGAGTCGCATGCCGCGGAGGACAAGAAAAAACGCGAATTGGCGGAAGCCCGAAATGAGGCGGAGATGCGGTGCTACCAGCTTGAAAAACTGATCCGGGAACAAGGGGATAAGCTGGCTGACAAGGATAAGAAGCCATTGCAAGATGCCATTGGCCGGGTCCGCGAAAGAGCGAAGGGAGATGACGCGGCTGCGATCAAGTCCGCTATCGGAGAACTGGAAGCTGCCAGCCACGCCATGAGTGAGGCTTTATACAAGTCCGCGGTGGGAGGTTCCGGCGGGAAACACGAAGAGGCGACTGCCGATGTCGGTGCGGGAGCGGAAGGTTCATCGTCCGATGATGATACGATCGATGCGGAGTTCGAAGTGAAGGAAGGATAAACAATCTAAGTGAACTTCAACAAATTGACCACCAAAGCCCAGGAGGCCGTGATTCGAGCGCAGGAGATGGCGGCCGACGCTGGCAATCCTCAAATTGAACCGATCCATCTGCTCGCGTCTCTGCTTGCGGAGCAAGAAGGTGTCATCCGACCGGTCTTGGATAAGATCGGCGCGAACCGCAGGCAACTGGATCAGATGGTTACGTCCGAATTGGGGCATTTGCCGAAGGCAACCGGAGGCGCGCAACCCCAGGTGGATCAGGAACTGAATAAGATTTTCAACGCGGCCCAAGCCGAAGCAGATGCGATACGAGACGATTATATCTCCACGGAACATCTGTTACTCGCGCTGACCAAAACTCCATCGAAGGCACGCGAAACGCTTCGATTGAACGCGATAACGGACAAGGAGGTCTTGCATGCGTTGCAGGCCGTCCGCGGCAGCGCGCGGGTAACGGACCAGAATCCGGAGGGAACGTTCCAGGCCCTCGAAAAATATGGGATTGATCTGGTCGATCGGGCTAGGCAGGGGAAGCTGGATCCGGTGATTGGCCGGGACCAGGAAATTCGCCGCGTGATTCAGGTCCTCTCCCGGCGGCGCAAGAATAATCCGGTTTTAATCGGTGAGCCGGGTGTTGGTAAAACGGCGATTGCCGAGGGCCTGGCCTTGCGGATTGTCGAAGGAGATGTTCCTCAGAGCCTGAAAAACAAACGGGTCATCGCCCTCGATATGGGGGCGCTGGTTGCGGGAGCGAAATTCCGTGGAGAATTTGAAGAACGGCTCAAGGCGGTATTACGCGAAGTGGAAAATGCGGCAGGCGAGATTGTCCTGTTTATCGACGAATTGCATACCGTCGTCGGTGCGGGCCGGGCCGAGGGGAGTAGCGATGCGGCCAATTTACTCAAGCCGGCCCTGGCTCGCGGGGAACTCCGCTGTATCGGCGCAACCACTCTGGATGAGTATCGCCAGCACATCGAAAAAGATGCGGCCCTGGAACGCCGGTTTCAGCCGGTTTTTGTTGGGGAACCCAATGTCGAAGATAGCCTGGCGATTCTCCGCGGATTGAAATCCCGGTATGAAGCCCATCACAAAGGGGTCAAGATCAAAGATTCAGCCCTCGTCGCCGCAACACAACTCTCCAATCGCTACATTACCGATCGATTCCTGCCAGATAAAGCAATTGACCTTGTGGACGAGGCAACGAGCCGTCTGGCCATGGAACTTGAGAGTGTTCCAAGTGAAATTGATGCAGTACAACGGCGGTTGATGCAATTGGAGCTGGCAGCCCGACAACTCACCGATGAGAAAGAAGAGCATACGCAACATCAACTCGCTGAGATCAACGAGGAGATGGAATCTCTGCGGCGCGAATTGGCCGACCTCCGCGAACAGTGGGAGGCCGAGAAAATGGGACTTGGCGATGCAGCGGCCATGCAGGAACGGTTGGAAGAAATCCAGCGTGCCTACGCGCTCGCGGCGGCTTCCATTCGCGAAAAGCAGGCGGCTGGCCAGCCGATCGATGAAACCGAATTCCAGAAGTTGTATGAACTGGACGTCCAGCAGCGGCAGCTTGCCGAACGCATCGAACGGGAAACTGAGAATCATGGCCCGGAAACGAATCCATCGGCCTCCGCCTCAGGTTCCCACCCTGGATCTTCCGGCAAGCCAGCACGACGGCGTCTCTTGCGAAAGGAGGTTGGTCCAGAAGAGATTGCCGAGGTCGTCAGTGCGTGGACGGGAGTGCCCGTCGCCCGCATGATGGAAACCGAACGGGCCAAGTTACTTGTTTTGGAGGATCGCCTTCACCAACGGCTGATCGGACAAGAGGAAGCGGTCTCGGCGGTTGCCAACGCGGTTCGGCGGAGCCGGAGCGGATTGCAGGATCCGAACCGGCCGATTGGCTCGTTTATTTTCTGTGGTCCCACGGGTGTGGGGAAGACGGAACTCTGTAAAACACTGGCTGAAGTGCTCTTTGACGACGAGCATGCGATGGTGCGAATTGACATGAGCGAGTTCATGGAGAAGCATGCGGTCAGCCGGCTGATCGGGGCCCCGCCCGGATACATTGGCTATGAAGAGGGGGGCAAACTAACCGAAGCGATCCGCCGCCGGCCCTATGCCGTTGTGCTGCTGGATGAAATCGAAAAAGCCCATCGCGATGTCTTCAATATCCTGCTCCAGGTCCTCGATGACGGCCGGCTGACCGATAATCATGGGCATACGGTTGACTTCACGAACACAATCATCGTGATGACCAGTAATATCGGCAGCCAGCTGATTCAGAAAATCACTGAAGAGGGCGGTTCTCAGAGCGAACTCGATTCGGCAATTCAAGAATCGTTACGGACGCGATTCCTGCCTGAATTCCTGAACCGGATCGATGAGGTGATTGTTTTCCGTCCCCTGACCCGTGCGGAATTGAAAAAGATCGTCGACTTGCAGCTGGAACATCTGAAAGCACAACTTGCCGAACGGGGGCTGAATCTGGTCGTGACCGACGCGGCACGGAATGAAATCGCCGCGGCTGGCTACGATCCAACGTTTGGCGCGCGGCCCCTGAAACGGGTGATCCAGCAACAGGTGCAGAATCCATTGGCGACGGAACTTTTAAGAGGAGTCTATCCCGAAGGAGCCGGTGTCCGGATCGATTACGATGGTTCCGAATTCCAATTCGAAAAGTTGTAATCCGCCCTCGTCAGGCCAAGCTATCGGTCCAATTCACCGAGTTCCCAGCTTGCGATGAGTACATCGGCGCCAGGCGTTATCTGGCGGAGTTTATGGGCGATGACGACCTTTTCTGAAGTTGTCGCCTTGGGTAGTTGGGCCTTCAATCGAGCAATCTTGGCCTTCCGCGCGCGACGTCGTCGGATCTCTTTTCGGCGTTCACTGCAACTCACGAAATCATTCTCCATTCAAGGTTGGGGCAACGGCAACACCGTTTGTATCAACCGCACGCGGAAACGTCAATGTGGAGCCTGAAAAGACTTATTGAGGTCCCCCGTTGGCAAGGGGGTACCATGCAGTGGCCGGTCTCCTAACCGAGCCGCAGGCTAGAATCAGTGATCTTTCCGATGTTTTGTTAGAGCCCCTTATTGAGGTCCCCCCGTTGGCAAGGGGATATCCCGGAACTCAAATTCGACGGCGCGGATGTCCCGGATACGGGGATAGACCAATCGCAACATGGCCGGTTTCGCCTCCTGGTTGGGTGGGCGGAATAGGATTGTTTTCCGAGCCGTTTCCGCGACGAAGGAGCCGCGGCTGGACTCCGTTGAGAAAGGATGGCCATTGTGGTCGAGTAACTCCACAGAGTTTTCAACCAGCAAGATATCGGCCGGTTCCGGAGGAACAAGGTCCCTGGCAATTCGGAGAATGACGCGGTACGCGCCCCCTGATTCACTTTGCATGGATTCAATTGTCAGTGATAGATCATCCTGATAATAGACATCCCCCGGTTTCGGATGGGATAGAACTAATTCGGCCATATCACCCACGGCGAGCATCGGCCATCGGAGAACCAGCTTGGTCAGCCGATCCTCGGCAACGGGGGGTGGTTCGAAGCACAAGGTTGCTGTTAGCTGCCGCAGGTTGGAATGGAGTAGGTTCCAATTTCCAGGAGATGATTCGATAGGGCGGAGTGAACTACCCGATGGAAGAACTGCTTCGACAACCTCGGGTTGGTTCTGATATGCGATCAAGCGCAAGTGATTTTCCCAGAGCGTATCGACCTGGATTTGGAATGTATGTTCCACATCGGACGCTTGCTCCCGATAGTCGATATGTTCCACGAACGAGCGATGGGCCGTTGTTAATTCAGCCCGCATCGCGCCAGCATAGGCGACTGGATTCTCGCCCAAGCGGTGATGGAGGATGCTTAATCCTTGATGCTTTGCATTGAAATGGGGGCGAATGGAGTTGCCCGACTGACGGCAGATTTCATCGAGTATCGGCCAGAAAGCACCAGATTTTCCATCACACTCTATGGGGATGTTCCGGTAAGTTGATAAACCATCCTGGAGCAGGAATCCATTCCCCGATTGACGGCTGATCGATTCAATTGCACTGACAAACGAAACCGGATGATCCGGGAGGGTGACCGTGTTGCCGGCCCAGAGGTCCTCGATCGCCAGCTGGCGCAGGAGGCGTTCGGCGCGGAGGGCAACTTCAGCGTCCTCCGATCCGGCGGCCCGTTCCAGCGGACGTCGACTTAACTCGCCGAGCGAACCTAGCGACCGACTGGCTTCCTGCCGGATTCGATAGACATCGTCTCCTAACTCTCGAACAAGGCGGGCGATCCGATCCTCACTTGGAGGCTCTTGAGAAACCGCTGGCGGAGTTCCTGCGATCCAGAGGACCATGCCCATAAAAATCAACGGACGGGGCCGCATGCAATGTCTGACCATCGTGCATCCTTGCTTGATGACAGGCGAAGATCGAAAAGAGCCATGGGACAGTAGCTAAAACGAGCGGTTCCGTCAACGCGACCCGCGTCGCGAACCGGGATTTTGCCGCCTTAGGCAAAGAATTTCTCAACCAGTGGCACTGCTTGATTTGCGGTTGCGCCGTACCCATCCGCGCCGATCGATTTGGCAAATTCAGCGGTTACCGGCGCGCCGCCAACAAGAATCCCGATATCGGGGTACTGGGGTTTGATTTGATCCACAACGGTTTTCATGGCAGGCATGGTGGTGGTGAGCAGTGCGGATATCAAGACCACTTTCGCGCCGTTTTCAATGGCTCCAACGAACTTATCCACCGAACAATCGACACCCAGATCGACCACTTCGTAGCCGGCCCCCTTGAGCATCATGGCGACGAGGTTCTTGCCAATGTCATGGAGGTCCCCTTTCACGGTTCCCGCGCATACTTTCCCTTTGGGTTCAACGCCCGCCTCGGTCAATAAGGGCTGAATATATTCGAGCGCCGCACTCATGGCCCGGGCAACGATGAGCATTTCGGGTACGAACGCCTGCCCGCATTCGAAATCCTGGCCAATCTGTTGCATCGCTGGAATCAGCGATTCATCCAACAGGGTGGCCACATCCTCGCCTGCGTCCACCGCGGCCTTGACAGCCTCAAGTGCCCGATCTTTGTTGCCCTGATATACGGCTTGGTAAAGTTCTTCGTTCCGAGCCATTCTTTGGCCTCCGCGATTTTCTTGGTTTACGGCCTGTCCCTGAGCCGGGAATGCAGGTTGGTGCCGACTCGATTCTGGGAAAGGCACTTCGTCATTCGACTCAATAGAATACTTGTTTTCGAGGTGGATTCCAGACCCAATATTCCACGAGGAACCATCCGGTGGAAGACTCCCACCGAGTGGTGACCGGCAGGCCCCAGTTTACTCAAGTTGAGCCGGAATATCGAGGTACTCTAGTCTGACAATGCTGTTTTTTTAAGTTTTTTGAACGGATTCAAGAGGGAACTAACACTATTCCTGTATCTAGACATCCTCGATGACAAGGAGTTCTCTTATGCGTTTAACCCTTCGTACCCTCCTAGCTTACGTGGATGACATTCTCGATGCATCCGACCAGGAAGAACTACGCAAGAAGGTTGAAGGAAGCGAGTTTGCTACCGACCTTTTGCACCGGACCCGCGACACGATGCGGCGGCTGCGACTTGGAGCGCCGCCCGTCCTGGGCGGGGAAGGGAACCTTGATCCCAATACGGTCGCGGAATACCTCGATAATTCGCTTTCGCCCGAACAGGTCGGCGATTTTGAAAGAATTTGTCTTGAATCGGATGTTCACCTCGCCGAAGTCGGTTCCTGCCATCAGATTTTGACCATGGTCCTTGGGGAACCTGCCGAGATCGATCCAGAAACACGGCAGCGGATCTATCAGGTTTCCAAATTGTCTCCAAAGGCAGCGGAGCTGCCGGTAGCCCAACCGGTAGCGGTGCCCGATGCCCAGGTAGAGACCCTGCCCCAGGCGGAATTGATCTCCGAGCCACCTCAGGTCCCGGACTATCTCCGTCAGACATTCATGCAACGGCATCGCAGGAAATTGGCACTGGCCGCGGTACTCGCCCTGGTCGCTGTCGGCATCTTCATCTGGAGATCACCGAATGAAACAGATCTAAGCAAGCTTTCGGACGAAATGGGGATCACGGACATGAATCCTTCGGTCATCGAAGAGGAGCCGGACTCTGTCGAGGATGCCGATTCGGAACGGTCGGCGGATTCATCGGGGACTCCTCTGGCCGGATCTTCGGAATCGGAACCTCCACGATTCCAGAACGAATTGCCCGGCGAGGATCCTGCGAACCTAGGTCCGGGCGATTCCGCAGCCGGTGTGCCACCCGACGACTTGCCCGTTCCCGACCAGAGTCAGACCGCCCAGGAATCGGTTCCCCTTCCCGCTCCAAGCACGGACGAGACCGAAAGTCCAGCCCCTGGGCCAGGCGTCGATTCTCCGGCAACGTCACTGCCTCCTGAACCGAATCGCGACGTGACCGCACCGCCCCCGCCGGAACCGGATCCCACCACGGATGCCAGCCCGGTTGCTGATGGGACCTCACCACCACCATCCCATGCCGAGGCCGGTGTCTCTGGAGACGTTCCGTCTGATGGCACTGCGGACGTGGTCGTTCCGGAAGGCCAGGATCCGAGCCAGAGCCCTGTCAGGGCGACTGTTCCCGATGGGAATGCCATACCACAGCCCGATGCCCATTCCGGGGAACCGGCTGCTCCGGCATTGCTAGCCACCTATGGAGCCGGCCGGGATATTCTATTGCGGTATGATCCGACGAGCAAAGAATGGATCCGGCTGGCTCCACGATCCAAGCTCTTCGCGGGTGATCTCTTATTGGCGGTTCCAGCCTTCCGGCCCAAGGTTGCCTTCATGTCTGGGATTCAAGTCCAATTGGATGGTGGCACCCGTGTGGTGCTCATCGATAGTGGTGAACCCGCGTCTGGTGATGCCGAGGGAGGCCAATCGGGGCTTGAAATAATCTATGGTCGGCTTGTTGTTGATAGCACTTTATTGAATCCGGCTACTCTGAGATTGAAAATTGGAGCGGAAACGGCTCGCGTGCAATTCGAGGGTGCATCGACGCTGGCCATTGACGTCCATCGGGACCTGCCATCGGGCGCTGATCCTATGACTGGGCCGGCGATCGTGACGGCCGATTTTTATGCAACGAGTGGCCATCTGGTCTGGTTCCAAGGCCCCGATGGAATTGAAATCACCCCACCCTCCCAGTGGAAATGGTCTGAGACCAGTTCCAGTCCACCGGAGGCCCTGGAGTCCCTTGAGGGCCTGGAATGGATTGATGGCGTGATGCCAACCAACACCGATTTACTGGCCCTGCCAAAACTATTGGATGCCTTGGAACCGGATCAACCGGTCTCCCTGCGATTGAGCGAATTGACGGGCGACCGCCATCGGGAAATTCAAAGTTTGGTGGGACGGACCAGTGTTCATGTGGGCCAGTTTGGGTCATTTGTCACGACCCTGAATGATTCGGACCAGCGAGCCGTCTGGGATGAACATATATCTACGCTCAAGACGGCACTCGCCTTAAGTCCAGAAATGGCGACGGAAGTCCGCGATTCGTTTCGACGTCAAAAGGGAGAAGCCAGAGGAGATGAACTCTTCCGGATGCTCTGGGGATACTCGGATGAAGATATTCGCCAGGGCATCCTCGCCAATCTGGTTGAGAAACTCGATGACGAAAGCCTCGATTGCCGCGTGCTGGCATTCTACAACCTCCAACAGCTTACTGGCAAAGGATTTGGGTACCGACCCGCGGACCGGGAAAAAACGCGTCAACGGGCAATCCGGACTTGGAGGGAGCGGTTAGCATCGAATGAACTGCTGCCAAAATAGAAAGCGGCACCGGGATTCTGCCCGGTTGGCATCTGAATCACGGACGCGTGAAACCTCATCGCAGCAGCAATCGGGCTCACCTATACGGCCGCAAGCTGATTGCTTACAATGGTTTCCGTCGTCTGCGGAGGGGGAGGCGAACGTCCAGGAGAATCCCGCGGATGGATCATCGGAATCGTCCCCTTGGGGGCAGAGGGGAAGCCCCTTTGTTGGTTTTGCCTGAACGGTTAAAATGTGTCAATTCACGGAACGATTTGACAAGCGGCTTGGTTATTGGCTTCTTTGAAGAAAGGAGTAGTATTGGTGCTAATCCAAATAGCGACGCGCCATGGCCATCTCAGTGAGGCATCGCAAGATAAGATCAGAGAACGGGTTGAGAGGCTCACTCGGTATTTTGATCGGCTTTTATCGATCGAGGTCATTGTCGACTTGAAAGACTCCGAAAATCCGGAGATTGATCTTATGGTCACTGCCGAACATAAACATGACTTTGTCGCTCGCAATAAATCGGAGAGCATGTTTGGATCAGTGGATGCTGTTGTCCAGAAAATGGAACAGCAGCTTCGAAAATATAAAGAGAGAGTGCAGGGTCGCCATCGGAAAGGTGAGTCACGCCGGCCGGAAATTCCCGAAGAGCCGGTGGAGGAATAAGGGATTCCATCTGGTAGGGCCTGTTTGGCTTGTGCCAGATTCCCGACGAATCCGATGTCTTAGCTGTCAATCTCCAAATACCCTGCGTGCATCACTGTTGGATGTTGCTAGCGGTGTTGAGCACGCGGATCTGGATCTAAGGAAACTTAAGAAATGAATTTTGCTGATTTTATCTGCCGCGAAGCCATTCGTGCGGATTTGGTTTCGGAGGACAAGGAAGCGGTCATACGCGAAATGATGACTGGCCTGAAAGAATCCGGCAAGATCGCGGAAGATCAATTTGAAAGCATTGTCACCGCGATCATGAAGCGGGAGGAACTTGGAACGACTGGAATTGGCCGCGGGGTGGCGGTACCACATACAAAACACCCAAGCGTTGATCAGCTTGTGGGTACCGTTGCCGTGAGTGGGTCGGGGATTCAATTCGATGCCTTGGATGGTGAGCCGGTCCATTTGTTGTTTTTATTGATTTCACCTCCCGATCGCCCTGGGGATCATCTGCGAGCGCTCGAAAACATATCGCGGCGGTTGCGCGATGATACATTTTGCCGTTTTCTTAAACAGAGTAAAACCGTGGATGATATCTGGCAGCTCTTAGAAGAAGCGGATGAAGATAAGTACGGTATGTGAATTCCAGGATGGATGAGCACTCAGCAACAAGATCGGTCTGTGTGACGAACCTGAGGGGATTGCATGCGCGGCCGGCTGAGTTGATTGCCAAACGAGCGATGGAATTCAAATCAAAAATTGAGATTATTCGGGATGGCCATCGTGTCGACGCGAAGAGTATTCTGCATATTTTGACCCTTGGTGCGGAGTGTGGTACGGAATTGATACTGGAAGCTCAAGGTACGGATGCAGAACGAGCGATTGACGCATTGGCCGAATTGATAGGCGGCGATTTTGCTGCTTTTTACCAAAACAATCAAATATAGCTGAGCCGACGACCCATCGATCATGGAATGCCTTCAAGGTATCGCCGTGTCCCACGGCGTTGCAATCGGCGAGGTGCTGGTGCTGGACAACGAGGGATTCCGAATCCCACGCCGTTTTGTATCGCGTGATGCAGTAGAGAACGAGTTGGAACGTCTAGCAGCGGCCATGGCCGCCGCTTCTGCCGAGGTTGAACGAAACCGGAACCGAGTCGCTGATCAACTTGGCGACGAATATGCAGCGATTTTCTCCGCGCATTTGCAGATGCTGCGCGATCCTCGGCTTCAAGGTGAACTCGAGGAAATGATCCGGCAACGGCATTATTCCCCCGAATATTCCGTCAGCCGCGTACTCCGCCGTTACGCGAAAGTATTCGAGGAACTCGAAGGTGGCTATTTGGCGCAGCGGGCGAGTGATATCTTCGACATAGAAAAACGCCTGCTAAGGCATCTGCTCGGACGCCGCCGCGAAGAGCTTTCTCAGCTGATTTCACCCATTCTTATTCTGGCCCACGATCTGACACCCAGTGAAACGGTGAACCTGAATCCGAAATTTGCCCTGGGGTTTGTCACCGAGGTGGGCGGGCCGGGGAGCCACACGGCCATCGTGGCCGAAGGGCTGGGAATTCCAGCAGTGGTTGGGGTGGGGCACTTCCTGACGGATGTTTCAGGCGGTGATATGGCCATCATTGATGGAAACCAAGGCCTCGTCATTATCGATCCGGACGAGGATACGCTGGATCGGTACCGTCACGAAGTTGAAGAATACCGCTTGGCGGCCGTGAAACTAGCCGCACTCAGCCATTTGCCGGCTGAAACGAGTGACAAAGTGCGTTTGGAATTGATGGGGAATATTGAATTCCCTTACGAAGTCGAACAGTGCCTGAAACATGGAGGTGACGGGATCGGTCTCTACCGGACCGAATTCCTCTATCTGGGCGCGGAAACCGAACCAACCGAAGCGGATCACTACAATGCCTATTCGAAGGTCCTCCAGGCGATGGAGGGCCGGCCGGTCATTATTCGGACCTTCGATCTCGGGGCCGATAAACTGGCCACGCTCCCAAAACCCGAAGACGAAAAAAATCCGTTCCTGGGGTTGCGGAGCATCCGGCTCGCTTTGAGCAACATTCCCCTCTTTCGAACACAACTTCGAGCGATCCTCCGCGCAAGTGTCCATGGAACCGCGCGGATCATGTTTCCAATGATCAGTACGCTGACCGAGCTACGGCAGGCAAGGATGGTGCTGGCCGACGCGATGGAGGACTTGGAGGAGAGTGCTGTGCCTTTCGATCATGACATCCCGGTGGGAATCATGGTCGAAGTACCCTCCGCGGTAATGATGCTCGATCGATTTCTCGAATTGGCGGATTTCGTCAGTATCGGCACGAATGACCTCATCCAATATGCCCTGGCCGTCGATCGGGGAAATAAGGATGTTGCCAACCTCTATACCGCGACCGATCCCGCTGTGCTCCGGCTGATCCACATGGCAATTCGTACCGCCCAAAAAGCGAATGTATCCGTCAGCCTGTGCGGCCAGATGAGCGGGGTTCCTCGGTACACGATGCTCCTGTTAGGCCTGGGGCTGCGAAACTTCAGCATGACTCCCAGCTCCCTTCCCGAGATCAAACGGATCTGCCGCGCCGTATCCATCGGCGAATGCGAACAGATCGCCAATCGCGCCTTGTCGCTTGAAACGGCAAACGACATCCGCGCTTACCTGAATGACGAACACATGAAGCGTTTCCCGGATATGCCACTTGCGTAGAAACGCGTTATAGAACACGAGTACCAATTCAAACTATGAAACAAGAAATGTTAATCAATGTCGCCCAGCCGGAAGAATGCCGGATCGCGATTGTCGAAGACGGGGTGCTGGAAGAACTCTATGTTGAGCGAAGCAGTCAGGACAACTATGTAGGAAACATTTACAAGGGCAAAGTCGTCAATTTGGAACCAAGCATTCAAGCCGCATTTGTCGACTTTGGCGTTGGCCGCAATGGATTCCTCCATATCAGCGATGTCGAACCCCAGTATTTCCGACAGGGAGGATATAATCCGAACCATCTGTTCAAGGATAACAACGGTCCTGGGCGAGGGAAAACGAACGGCAGGGAAACAGGGGAACCGGCCGTGGGAGCGGATCGCAGAGAAAGCTGGGAGGACGATATTGGAAATGGGCCAGGCTACGATTCTCATCGCAATCGACGCCCATCCGGCCGCCCCCGCGTCAAACCGCCGATTCAAGAAATATTCCAGCGCGGCGATGAAGTGCTCGTGCAGGTGATCAAGGAGGGGATGGGAACCAAAGGTCCAACGTTGTCGACTTATATCAGTATCCCCGGCCGTTATCTGGTGCTCATGCCCGCGCTTGCCCGCATTGGTGTCTCTCGAAAGATTGAAGACGAGAACTCTCGCCACAGGCTCCGCGATGTCTTGCGCGAGCTGAATCCCCCCAAGGGCCTCGGCTTCATCGTCCGGACGGCCGGGACCGACCGTACCAAACGGGAATTGTCTCGGGACTTGGCGTATCTGGTGCGTTTATGGAAAGCTATTGTCCGCCGCATCAGAAAGAGCCCCGCGCCGGTCGATATTTATGAAGAAAGCGACATGATCATACGAACGATTCGTGATATTTTCACGAGCGATGTTGATGCGATCTATATCGACGAACCATCGGCTTATGAGCGTGCCAAGGAATTTTTACAGCTCGTAATGCCTCGGTATGCGAACCGGCTGCAATTCTATGATGGCAAGGAGCCTCTGTTCCATAAGTACAAGCTGGATGTCGAGATTGCCCAGATCAATCAGCGGACCATTCCCCTACCGCAAGGGGGCTCGCTTGTCATCGACCAAACCGAAGCACTGGTCGCCATTGATGTGAACAGCGGGAGTTTCCGGACCGACGGTACGGCCGAGGAATCCGCCTTCCAACTCAATCAAATCGCCGCGAAGGAAATTGCTCGACAGCTTCGCCTGCGGGATTTGGGTGGGGTGGTCGTGAATGATTTCATTGACATGCGCCGTGACAAACATCGCCGGATTGTCGAACGCACGCTCCGCGATGCTGTCCGTCGCGATCGGGCTCGAACCAAGATCCTACGGACGAGCCCATTTGGTCTCATTGAAATGACGCGGCAACGGATCCGGCCGAGTCTGAAGCGGAGCGTCTTTCGCGAGTGCCCATCTTGTTGCGGCAGTGGGTTGGTCAAGAGTGCCGAGAGTATGGCCATTGAAGTGATCCGAAAACTGCTCACGGCCGCGCAGCAGCGCGGGGTTGTTAAGATCACGGTCACGGTCGAAGAGGAAGTTGCCAATTATCTCAATAACAAAAAACGCCGCGAAATAGCTCGGCTCGAAGATGACAACCATTTGACCGTTCTCGTCATTGGCCGCGAAGGTCTCTCGCCAGAAGCCTTATCGATCGAATGCGAGGATGATCAGGGCCGGGATATTAAGCTGGCGGATGTCTGAGGTTCCGCATCCAGGGAACAGAAAAAAAGACGCTGTGTTGCCGCAAGACAACACAGCGTCATCAAGTTTGAAGAAATCCACAGCGGCTTGATCAGACCTCGGCGGGTTCCACCGCTGGAGTGGTTTGAGTGCGTGGTGCCGCAAGGTGCAGGCGTTCGATACGCGTGTCCGACTTGGCCCGGACACCGTTCACGACGGCACCAATAAGCCGGATACCCACGCCCTTGAGCAATTCGCTGGTCTGGTAGACGAGCGGAACCTTGCTGTAATCCCGGAGCACGGACAGGATGGCTCCGTCGCAGTATTGGCCGAGGATCATCGAATCGGGAAGTCCCAGGATCGGAGCGCCATCGATGATGATGAAATCGTATTGGTCACGCAATTCCTTCATCACGGGAGCCAAGACATCGTTTGCCAAGGCATGCATCGCATCGGCATCGCAGTAGCCGGCGGTCATGATCCAAAGGCCTTCGGCATGGGTGGGCCGAATGGCATCGGCAACATCCATCTCTTCGCGGAGGACCTCACATAAGCCGTTCTCCAACGGGAGGTCGAACAATCCGTGGAGGACGGGGTGCCGGACATCGCCGTCGATGAGCAAGGTCCGCCGTCCTGCGCGGGCGAGGCTGGCGGCAAGCTGGCTGGCCACCGTGGTGCGCCCTTCCTGGGGACCGGCACTCGTGACCAGGACAATGCGGCGGTCCTTCGATGTGGCATCGTGCATCAATGTCGTGCGAACAGAGTCGATCGATTCCATCAGGGTGGCGACGACCGGATCGGATTCCCGGTTGATGCGGCGGTGCGAGAGGGCTGGCAGTGTTCCGATGACGCGGATACCGAGCCCTTCGTCCATCTGGGACGGCCCGTCCAAACGCCGATTGCGGAATTCCATATACCCAACACCGAAACATGTCAGGCCGAGCATCAGGAGACCACCACCACTAATGATGAGCCATCTCTCGACCTCGTTGATCGAAGGATGGGCGATTGCCCGTTGGATGACCTGGACCCGGGGGATTTCTTGCTGAGCCACCAGTTCCACATCCCACTCATAAAGCCTTTCGGACATGCTGGCAGCCAGCAGGTCGAGCTGTTCGAGTTCGGCCGCACGGCTCACAAGATCAGCCGATTGTTCGGATAGAGTTTTCAACTCTTCCAAGATTTCTGCGTGGCGCTTGTCGAGTGCTTCGATCTGAGGCGCGTAAACATTGACGGTTGCCAGGTATTGATTGTTCGCTTGGCGAATGATCAAATCGGGCTGCTTTTGGTAGTTTGCCTGGGCCGAGGCGACCATCTGCCGTTGCATGTTCGCTAACTCCGTCTGCATCTTTTCGCGTTCCGCCAGCAGGCGTTTGAGGGCAGGTGTCTGGTGCTTCGACTTGGATTTGTACATCATGATCATCGAATCCCAATAGGCGATTTGCTGCATCATCATCTGGATATTGGGATCTTCCGCCAGCTGCTCTTGGATCTGGGCGTCAACGACTGCGGGATCCCTGGCGTTTCTTACGATGGCTTCCCTTTCCACAAAGGCCAGTGCAATTCGATCTTGGGCTTCCTTGCGCTGGAGCCGGTTGACGCGGCGTTCTTCCAAGCCCATCTGAATTTTGATATTGGACGTTTCGTCTTCACTCGTGCCCAGAGACGCGGCGAGCTCTTCGTAGTCTTTACGCAACGCGCTTTGTTGTTCCTTGATATCACGCAGGCTTCGTTCCAGCATTTCCTTGGATTTTTTCGCCTGTCGACTTGCCCCGTAGACAACCTCTTCCAAGTACGCGTCCACCACGGCATTGACGATGCGTTCCAGTTCCTCTTCTTCCATGTTCTCTGCGAGGGAAACTTCGAGATATTCACTATCCCTCAGGAAGCGGACCACGAGGTTTTCGCGGAGCCATTCGACCTTGTCGGCTTCGCGATAGAGTTTATCGATGGAGGAGATGTTATACGGCTCGAGCATCAGAGCCTTCTGGAGTACGAATTCTCCGGTAACTGCCTGGAGTTGCGTCCCTTGATACAGTTCGTAGCTCGCTGCTCCTTCACCAGTCCCTTCAATATCCTTCAGCAACGTCGGCTTCTCACTATGGACCTTTAGAAGAGAAACTGCCTGCGACTCATCCGGGAAGACAAAAAAGAGAATGGTAGCAACTCCGATGGCCAGCAGGATGCCGAGCCCCAATGCAAGGGGCCACCGGCGCCGCAGGGAGTTGAGCAGACTGTTTTGGTCCAGGCCTTGTCGTAAAATTTCAGGCGATCGAATGGGCTGTCCCAGCTGTTGGCCGTGGATCATAGGGAAACCAACCGGTCCACCAATCCGGCCATCGGGCGATTGGGTGATACCGATCATTGCCTGGCGAGGATCATTCACCGAGGAGTACTCTGCGTCGTGGTGTGGCATAGAACAAATCTCACATAATAAAAAAGGAGGCCCAGCGCCGACTGCGTTGGACAAGTACTTCCGGAAACGCTCAACCGGTCTACGGTTCTTTTTGTGACGCAAGTTTTACGCCAAAACCAATCCGGCTTGGAATGAAACCATGTAAACTGAAACCTCATAAGGATTTAATGACTTCACCATCGGTACCATGCGAGCCCGCCTGTGTTTTCCTTCTCCATCAACGGTTGAAAAAAATCAACATCGGAACTAGCGATCGAAGGGATAGGATGCATCCACTGCACAACGGCGACGCCCACCTGGGAACCGATGCGGAGTGGATCTAATCTGCATTGCCCCCTCGCTTGCGAGGTACGGGTATCGCGCCTGGAATATAAATGGGAGCGACTCGATCCGTATCGGTCAGTGTCAAGCGATCCAGGATCGCCAGGACAAACCACAATAACCCCAAGGCGAGAATGGGCATCGCATAACCGGCATAATCGTGAACCTGTTGGATTACCGTTTCATTACCCTGGTAGGCCCAATGGACAATGGATGTCACGGCAATCCGGATAACATTAACAAACAACGCAATTGGGAGCGCGCTGATTAGAATAATCAACTTATCCCACCATGGCCGCTCAATCAGGAGGACGAGGCCGACCGCCATCGCACCGAAGATGGTTGCCATGCGTAGTCCGCTACA
>JAFGFZ010000337.1 GCA_016930815.1 Pirellulales bacterium
AGCAAGCAACCGATGAAACACGGCCGGACGCCGGGGCCTCGCAAGATACTCCAGCACCACCGGAAATCAAGGACGACGGCGTGCCTACCCAGCGGACACCCATTCACGAGCAGCCGAAACCTGGGCCCGCCGAAGAGGGTGATACAACCACGAGCCTTTCAGGCCCGCAGTTGCATACCGCCTCGTACCACCCATCCACTAAACCGCGTCATGATGGGTGGTATTCTGTCACGCGGACGCGCTGATCGATTCGTTACCGCAATAACGCGATCTTTGCCGCGGCCCGTTCGGCCAATTCTTTGGCTTCCATATCTCCTTCCGCATAGAGGATGACAGGCAACTGCATGGTGGACCAGACGGCTTCTTTCTTCATCCATAGAAACCGTTCTTGACCCGTGGCGCGGCAGACGACCTTCGCCCGAGCAATCCGCCAATCGGTGGGCACGGCAAATCGGATGGTCAAGGTCTGGGTTCCTTCAAGCGTGTTCTGCGACGAGCGGCGGAATTGGAAAAAAAGACCGCGGCCACGGTGCATGGTACCGCTGACAATGGTCGCCTCCTGGGGGGGAAGCCGCTTGGTGGATTCAGTCGTCACGTTTCGCTGACTCCTGCTTGCATTCGCCGAGGGTGTGACTTGAGCGATCAATTCCCCATACGGCATCGGAACACCTCCGCCCAAGGATGCTCCAAGTGCACTGGATACCTCGGTTGTCGTTGTCTTCTCGATTTCACAGGAAATGTCCGTTTCAAGTTTGGTCTTCGGTGCAAAATCGACGACCCGCATGTCATCATCGTTTGTCAAGATTTCGAGACTAATCTGTTCAATTGCAGCGGCATCTCCGGAGCGGACACACAGGGAGACTGGTAGCTGGACTTCGACGATCCGCTCCCATTCGTTGGATTCGTTCCGATCCGGAGCGGTTTCCAGTTCCACCGGATAGCAAGCCAGGACACCTGGCAAATCAAAATAAACCTCTGGTTCATCGGGAAAGGCAATCCGCGGGGACAGCGGGAATCCCAGAAAAAAAAGGAGCCCCGCTGAAAACCAAGAGATTCGGCAATGGATTGAAAGTGCATCCGGCATAGCAGATTCCTGATTGGTTGCCACCATGCCCAATGGAGTGTCAGCCCGCATGTTTAGGCAACTTACAACATGCACGCCATATACGGGAATGAACCCTTGCCGCCCGAAGGGCCCATTGGGGCATGTTCGGCAGATATTCGTCTTTTTCCCTTTGTTACGAATGCTCATCCCCCGTGGTTCGAAGGTCCGACAACATCTTCGGGGATTGGCCCGATCGGGAGACCGGGCCATCACCTTGGCTGGGAGACCGGGTCACAACCTGCGAACGCTCATCCACCATGGTTCGAAGGCCCAACAACCTTTTCAGATGGCGATCTTTTCCCATTACGGTAATTCGATCTGTTTCAATTCGAACGTGACTGGCATCTGGACAATGGCGGCCGGTGTTTTATAAACCCACGTCATCCCCTTCAGGTCCTCCCCCTCGGGTAGTTCAAATAAATACGCCAAGCAGATTTCTTGGTCCGTTTGGGAGGTCGTTTCGTAACCCAGATGGTTGATGGGTGTTCCATCCTTTTCTTCCAAGTAGGTTTCATTCTGAAGCATCCAACCGAGATGAGATGCAAAAGCATCCGATGCCTGGTCGAATCGAAGCCGCATATGAATTTCCCAGATTGCATTATTTTTTCTGGCCCGGTCAAGAGTGACCACAACCCCACCGCGCCGCATCTCGATGGGCTTTTGCTCAAGGAGTTTGTCAAAACGGAACTCTTCCATGCGGCCGGGAACCAGTACCCGGAACGTACCCCGGAGGGATGCAATCTGCTGAATGGAGCGATCTGGTAACTGGAGCGGAATATGTAATTCGATTGATTGATATCCAAGTTGAACAGGAGCATCCAATTCGCCATCAACATTGAGAACAGGAATCTGTCCACCCCTGTCGTTGATCACGGTGATTTCGGACATAGGCAACGAAAGACGCAACGGTTGCAGGCGTGGCTCCCATGAGACTTCGATAGACAGCCGAAGCGACTTCTGGCCGGGATGCCGCAGATGTCGCTGCGTATAGACTTCGATTGCCATGATCCGGAATGGATCCGCATAACAGGTTCCAGAGGTCCGGGATACAGAATGGGGCTGTCGCGGGCGGATGATCAAGGCGTTTTCACCCGAGAAAGTCTCGACATCCATTTCGACCTGATCGAGTATATTATCAATCGCCTTCCAAAAGGACTGGTCTTTGATAGAGATGGTCAGTGGCATTTCCCGCACATCGCCACCGATTGATTCCAGGCCGAGGATCCGATTCCCGGTCTGTTTTTCAATGCTCGCCAGCACTTCGGAAAGTGGCATGTTCTTCGCATCCAGTATGACATGGCTGGAAGTGACGAACGCCTCGGCCAGGGATCGTGCTAATGTTTCTCGTATTCGCGCGAGGCGGTGGCGGACATCGGCCGGCATTTGTGAATTGACTTGGGGCATCAGTTCGAGTACCCGTTGCCGGTTCCGTCCATCCTCCAAGCCAGCCAGTTCGAGAAGTTGTTTCTCTGCCGCATCCCGCCGCGTTACATCCTCCTCTCCCAGTTGTAGAATCAGCCGTGGTACTTGAATATCGAGTGGCTCCTCAGCCAATGAAGTCATCACGGAGGTGCCAGAGATCGCGAAAACACCAAACAAGGCGATGAGGGAGAACGCGGCGCGCCAAGGGATCGCGTGAATTTTCATGGAGATACCCTCCCGTTTGTTTCTCAAACCGGTAGAACCGCCACCGAACCGAACAGGACCCGTCCCAACCATATCATCTGGAAGCCCCAATCCGCCTGTTTGATGCCTCCGAACGACGATTCCGTCGCATGAATGCTGAGGATTTACTCTATTCTAACAATTTCAGGAGATGACGTCTTTAAGAATTCTCATCTGGATGAGCTACACTTTTAATGGCCGAATTCATCTCCCTGCATTCCCGTGATTTTTGCACCTTCGCCCGACCGGTATAGCAATCGATCATGCATCGACCTTTTTTTCTTCTTGCCCTGACGACTACCACACTCCTGGTGTTTCATGACCCCGAATCGCCAGCCATTGGTAAGCCTCCAGGTTTCATGATGCGGGCTCGTGTCGACGGCCAGATGCTCGAGGGCCAACCCCTTTACTGGACGGAAACCCAAATGTTTCTGATGGGCCGCAATGGAACACTTTATCTATTCGATCCTCGCGAAGCAAAGGAGGCCCGCAAGACCAGCCCAGAGTTCTATGGGTACTCCATCGGCGAGATGAAAAACGAACTCTACCGCGAACTGAATAGAGATTTCACCTTGACGACAACACAACATTTTGTCGTTGCCCATCCACACAACCAAGGGAAGGAGTGGGCAGAGCGATTCGAGAACCTATTTCGATCGTTTATCCAATATTTCCGGATACGAGATTTTCAAATCGGCGATCCGAATTATCCCCTCGTTGCCATCGTCTTTCGCAACCAAGAAGATTATTTCGACTACGCTACGTCGCGTGGAAGTCACTTGCAGCCTGGAACTCTTGGCCATTACGAGCTTAAAACGAACCGAGTTCTTCTCTTTGACCAAACGACTGATGGTGGTGATTGGACCGAGAACGCGAATACGATTATTCATGAGGCAACGCACCAGATGGCATTCAACACGGGTATCCACAAGCGATTTACCGAAACACCAACGTGGATTGTTGAAGGTCTCGCCACTATGTTCGAGGCCCGTGGAGTTTGGGATCCCCAGTCCCATCAGACTCAAAAGGATCGGATCAATCGGGCCCGCCTTTCCGACTTCCAGAATTATGTTC
>JAFGFZ010000338.1 GCA_016930815.1 Pirellulales bacterium
AGTTTAAAATTTGGGGTAACTGTGCTCGTCAGAGGGCGATATGCCACGGTCTAGCGACCGTGGCTACCCCAAGATGGAAAGTTGACAGAGCACTAGGGTGTATTGAAATTGCCCGGGAAGGATTCTTTCCCATTCTACCACGCTTTCCAATAATCTCGATTTTGATACGCCTGTAATGTTTGGTAGCTCGAATAGGCCAGGTAACCAAAGAAGAAAGCCATGAAAAAGGTACGCCAGATCACCGCGGCGTAGAGGGCAACCGCCAAGGCGGTAACCAAAGAAATCCACAACGAAAGAATAATGCCTCGTTGCGGTTTCCCAAGAAGGAATAATTCGCGGGTGATTTGGCCGCCATCCAGCGGGTAGATGGGGAGCAGATTGATCAATCCCCATGCAATATTGATGCATAGGAGGTCCCATAGGAACTGATCCCGGAAAATGTGCTGGTCCGATCCGACCCAGATCACGGGAATGAGGGCCCAGCGGAACTTCATCTGGAGGCCGAAGGCGGCCATGAGAGCGATCAGTAGCGCCCCGAACACGAATCCGGCCGCTGGCCCTGCGACGGAGATCACCATCTGCTGTATCGACGATCGGTCGGCCTGTTCCTCGATCGCCATCCCTCCGAAACCATGGAGGACGATTCGAGCGTGGCCACCGGACCAGCGGATAGCCAAGGCATGCCCCAATTCATGGACGAGAATGGACATAAAGACTGCAATAATCCAGATCAGTACCCGCGTCGGTTCCGCTTGCGTGCCACCAAGACCCAGGATCAGGGCCATGATCCAAAAGAACGGATGCACTCGGACCGGAAATCCGAGGAGTCGAAAATGCAAATCGTACTGGGTTGGCGGCGGATTGGCGAGAAACATCCCACTACCTCCGTTGGTCTGCTAATCTCCTCAATATCTCGCCTCCCCGTTGGATCGTTTCCGGCGCCACGGCGAATGAGATTCGAAAGTGGGTGTTGCGGCGGCTGAAGATATTGCCAGGAATGATCAATAAATCATGGGCGAGTGCCGCTTCAACGAACTGGGTTCCAGTTCCCCAAGGGGCTTTGGGAAAGGCGTAAAAAGCGCCCCCCGGTTCCGTGCATTCGTAGAATCCGTTGAGCTCCTCCATCAAGAGATCACGCCGCTTGCGATAGGCGGTCATATACTCGGTTGTATCGATATCAAGCGCCGTGAGTGCTGCCCATTGAAGTGGATGCGGAGCGCAAACAAATGTGTATTGCTGAAGCATCGTGAGCCGTTCGATGATCGCGGAAGGACCATGAATCCAGCCAATCCGCCAACCGGTCATCCCATACGTTTTGCTGAAGCCATCGATGACAATGGCTTCCTCGTTGTATTTCGCAGCACGGATCGCCGGCCTGTCATAGGAGAACTGGCTATAAATTTCATCACTAATGAGCGCGATATGGTGCCGGGCTGCCAATTCGGCCACGCCCCGAACCGCATCCTCATCCGCAATCGCTCCTGTTGGATTGGCCGGGCTATTGAGCAGGATCATCTTGGTTTTTGGAGTAATCGCCGCTTCCACCTTTGAGACATCGATCCGGAAGTCCGGGTAGGTGTCAATCGGGATGCAGATGCCGCCCATCATGCCAAGAAGGGATGGATACATGACAAAGTATGGATCGAAGAGGATGATCTGGTCACCAGGATCAACCATTGCCAAAGCGGCCAGCACCAGGGCACCACTCGTTCCGGATGTCACCAAGACGCGCCGATCCGAATGCCCATAGAAGGAGTCCACGTCTGTCTGGAGGCGAGCTAACAGCGGTTCGATACCCTGGGTGGGTGAATAGCAGTTCTTACCGCTCTTGATCGCATCTATTGCAGCCTCTTGAATCGGATCGGGTACGTCAAAGTCGGGTTGACCGATGGATAGATTGACAGGATCGGACATTTTAGCCGCCAGGTCAAAAGCCTTGCGGATTCCGGAACTGTCCATGTGAGCGGTTCGTTGTGCGATCCATGGGTGCGACATGAATTTATTACCTCTTTTTCAGTGTACTTTTTTATTGGGGCATTGGCAGGTCGCATCAAGTCGGCAATTCGACGAATTTCCGCCGCGCGTGGTCCGGCTTGGTGGCGATATGGCGATATAGAAGCATAATATAAGCGTACCACTTGGACGACACCCGCGAAAAGGGGAGGGCACGGAACGACCCTCCGGGCCTATCGGCCGCATGCCGAGGATTCCTATAATGAGAAACAGCATCGCCGCCCTCTGCGTTCTTTTCCTTGTCATGTCTGGATACGCTCAAGAGAACGATAAACAACCACCGATTCGAGCCGTGGGTGTCACGGGACTCTGCCTTGGGCAGGATGGAGAATCCATTAAGATGCTCGCAGATCAACTCTTTGGGGAATTGGATCGTCCCGATGTCCCAGGTGCCAGCGTCGCGGTCATTCGGCAAGGGGAAACTCTTTTCGCGCGAGGTTACGGGCTGGCGGATCTCGCGCAAAAAATGCCTGCCGACCAGCATACCAATTACCGTCTCGCATCGGTGAGCAAACAGTTCACGGCCATGGCTATCATGATGCTGAAAGAGCGGGGGCTGCTTCAATACGATGACTCGATCAAACGTTTCTTCCCGGATTTTCCCGACGCCGGTCAACAGATCACAATCCGCCATCTGCTCGGGCACACGTCCGGCCTCGTCGATTATGAGGCCATCATTCCCAAGGGACAAAAGGATCAACTCAAAGACCGCGACGTTTTGAAATTACTTCAGACTCAACATGGGACCTATTTCACCCCAGGAACTCAGTTCCGTTACAGCAATTCCGGGTACGCGCTCCTGGCCCTTATTGTGGAAGTCGTCTCGGGGACCGATTTTGCCACCTTCTTGAAAGAGAACATCTTTCAGCCCCTGGGGATGTCAGGAACGGTTGCCTTTGAACAAGGCATATCCTCCGTGTCGCATCGTGCGTATGGTTATAAGAAAGGGGACTTGGGCTTTGTCCCTTCCGATCAGAGTGTGACCAGTGCTGTCCTGGGTGATGGCGGAATTTATACATCGGTGGTCGACTATCTCAAGTGGGAATCTGCGCTCCGTCGAGCACAATTGATCAGCCAGGAATCGCTCGAAGAGTCCTTGACGCCGGGCCGGCTCCCGGATGGAACCTCGACCGGCTACGGTTTTGGCTGGAGGATCAAGCACCGAGGAGATGTCCGCATCATCTACCACGATGGCGATACCTGCGGCTTCTCGACAGCCGTCCGCCGGATTCCCGAGCGGGGACTGGCTATTATCGTTTTTATCAACCGGGCCGAAGAGGAAGCTCCTCCAATCGCCGACGCACTCCTTGATTGGATCCTGGAGAACTAGCTGGATGAACTGCGAAATATCCAGCCCCGATCATCCTAAAATTCAGACACGCGAAAGACTGAACCCCAGGAGTCAACCTGGCCTCTTCAGCCAACGCCGTAAAAGAATTCTTTACCCCGCATGGCTCAAACGGGGGATTCGCGAGGTTATCCAGATGGCCACGAAAACCAGGCCCAGGAATAGAGAGTTTGGTTCCGGGACACCGGTGGCTGTGGATGGATTGGAAAATTGGATTTGCCACATCAGAAAATCATTGCCGTCCACATCACCATCACCATCGGCATCCCCGTTGCCCGGAATTTCTTCGCCAGGGAGAGTACCGAATCCCTCTTGCCAAGCTAGAAAATCTTGATGGTCGACATCTCCATCGAGATCGAAGTCACCCGGAATGAATTCACTTTCTGCTGGAATGACATCCGGTTCTTCAACGCGTCCCAGGAAGAGGATACTCTGCGTCAAGTTATCCCGAATCAGGATCAAGAAGGGATGATCCGCATAAAAGGTTGGCCGCAGGCCCGTGACCACAACCACGCCCGTAGCGGCAGCGGCTTCGGTTCCCTCCTCGTTGACCGATGCATAGGCCTTATGAACGACCTCCGAGACAAAGAGGTCTCTTTGGCCATTCATCCCGGAGAAGTCGGCTTGGCTACCGAATGCGTCAACGATCCCCAGGGACATTAGGACATCCCTCAAACCAAACTGACTTGTGATTTCGAATCTGGGCAGCGACAGATCCACTTCCTGGGTCACGAGCTGGTTCATCGAATCGTTCAATGTTTCCGCGGTCAGCCACTCTTCCAGGTCCTGGAGCCCATCCACCTCGTTTGGCAGTAACGCGATCATCGATAGTTCGTCATTCGTATAGGGCAGTTCAATCATTTGGAATTTCTCAAAGGCGCCGAACCGATATTCGCTTGTTTGATGCATCATGGGGACGTCCATCGGCGCGCTATCCGCCATCCAGAATGAGGCCGTTTCGGTTAACGATATATCGAATTCATATTTCCAGGTGCTGTTAAAATAGATTGCATTCGTCAAGACGAGCCGAGTGTCTTGGGACAGGGACCCTGGGGGGAGCAAGTCCTTGATTTTCTGGTTTGTCTGATCCTCCACCCATTGATTGATGGTCTGGCGTGCTTCTTCCGTCTGGTTGATGTAATCAACCTCCGCCAACGCGGCGCCATAATTCTGCTCAGTTATGGTCAGGAATTCAGGGAGGAATCCATAACCTTGCTGGCCCCAGAGCCGGTTGGCTACGTTGAGCTCATAGCTAGTGCGCTGGTCGTTGTTGAGTGCGGTGATGAGTTCGCCGAAAGCTGGGTGCAATTGTTCGGGCGATAACGTAAAGTGCAATCCATCGGCCATTTCGGTGGCTGTGGATCCTCGGGCACCTGCATAGGTCATCGCCAGCGCTGTTGAAATACTGAATGGCGACAGGAATAGATTCCCGTCCTCCACTGCGGCGAGCTGGCCATACAGATCAAGGGCAAACTGGTTGTTCCCTGCGACGACAATATCCAGATTGCTTTGGGCCGAGGCTGTGAAGGGAGTCAGAATCGCAAGCAAGCAGGCCGAATAAAGAACGTGGATTCGCATGACCTGATCCTCCAAACAAGAACCATATGCGATGTGATCAATGGCAATAGACCCCTCGCCACTCGATGCCCATGCCGTCATCGAAAGAAAATAAATCGATTTCCTGGACCGGTCCGGTAAACCGGTTGTCCGGACTGACGCGCCGGTTGTCCAGACCGACAAGGTCTTTATACCAATACGAGAGTCATTTGTCCAGGCACAGAATCTAGCGTCTGGAGACCACCGAATCTTTCACGATCGCCCGAAATCGCCCGGAGACCATCCATGGGCAAGAAATGGCCTTGGCATGTCGATGGATCCCGGAAAAAGGGGAGGCCCCTCTTTTCCGTGGAAGCTACAATGGATCTATGAGCCTCTTTCGAATGGCGTTGGTTTCCTATGTCCTTTTCCACGCGACGGTTGCCGTGGCCGTGGATTGCATTGCCTTGGATCGGGACGGCAAGACGTGTTCCCTATCGGGACGCGTGTTGACGCGAGCTCAGAATGGTGGGCTGCTGCTCGAAGTCCCCGATGGCACCTTTTGGGCTATTCAGCCGCAAGAGATCACTCGCGAGTCGGCGGACGACCGGCCATTCCAATATCTGTCACGGGAGCAATTCGTCGAGCAATTGCTTTCGGTGCTGCCGGACGGTTTTCAAGCCCACACAACGGCCCGGTATGTCATTTGTTACGACACATCCAAGGCCTACGCAGCATGGTGCGGGGGATTGTTCGAACGGTTGAACCAGGCTTTCATGAATTATTGGACACGGCGGGGTATCCGGCTCTACCAACCGGAATACCCGCTTCCGGTGATCATCTTTTCCAGTAAGACAGCCTACCGGGAGTTCGCCAAGGATGAACTTGGCGAGGCCGCGGGATCGATTCTTGGTTACTATAGCCTCCGGACGAACCGTGTCACGATGTACGATCTGACGGGTGTGGAATCCATCCGAAGCCAGCGGAGTCGCCGGTCGACCGTGGCGGACATCAATCAGCTCCTCGCGCGTCCGGAGGCCGAGCCGTTGGTGGCGACCATTGTCCATGAGGCAACCCACCAGCTTGCCTACAACAGTGGCATGCAAACGCGCTATGCCGATAATCCGATGTGGCTGAGTGAAGGGCTGGCAATCTATTTTGAAACTCCCGACTTGTCGAGCTATCGTGGCTGGCGGGGAATTGGGCAGATCAATCGGAACCGATTGAATGCGTTTCGCGAAAGTCTCACCAGCCGCACGCCGGATGCTATGGCCAGATTGGTTGCCGATAACAACCGATTTAAAAATCCGGAAAACACGCTCGCCGCATATGCGGAATCCTGGTCCCTAAGTTATTTCTTCATCAACAAACGGCCGAAAGAATTTCAAGCCTATCTTCAACTGGTCGCAAAGAAGCCGCGGCTCATTTGGGATGAACCGGCCCGCCGGCTTGAAGATTTCAAGCAATGCTTCGGCGACGATCTGGTGGCGCTCGATCAAGAGTTCCTACGATATATGGCCAGTATTAAGTAACGAGGGCCTGGCAAATCTTGCCGGGTTTTGTATACAATAAAGCGTCTTGTTCGGCTTATGGACCAAGACGCCCAGCAGGTTCCTCATGAAAAATGCCGGCTAGAATGTCCGGCCGATCCTACACATCCAGAGGAGGCCAAACGTGCCCCAAGACACAACACCCGTGGCAAATCTTTCCCGCCGTCATTTCCTGAAGCGTTCGTCGATTGGTACCGTCGCCGCGAGTACTCTCGGTTCGCTTGCCATTCCGAGGGCCGTCCATGCCGCTGACGCGCCGATCGGAACTCTGAAAATCGGCCTTGTCGGTTGCGGGGGTCGTGGAAGTGGCGCGGCCGTTAATGCCATGGATGCCGACAAGGACTGCAAGCTTGTTGCGCTGGGCGATGCTTTTGAAGATTCCCTCCAAAGATCCAAAAAAAATCTTGGCCAACATCCCAAGTATGCTGTGGATGACAGCCACTGTTTTGTCGGTTTCGATGCCTACAAACATGTTATCGATGCTTCGGATGTCGTGATCCTCGCCACGCCCCCCCATTTCCGGCCGGAACACTATCGGTATGCCGTCGAAGCCGGGAAGCACCTCTTTGTTGAGAAACCGGTGGCTGTTGACGCCCCTGGAGTCCGGCATGTGATGGAAACAAATGCCATGGCGCACGAGAAAAAACTTGCCGTCGTTTCCGGCCTCTGCTGGAGATACGATTCCGGTGTCCGCGAGACAATGCGGTGCATCCTGGAGGAGGGCATGATCGGCGATCTCATGTCGATTCAGTCGGATTATCTGACGGGACCACTGTGGGTTCGCGATGACAAGCCTCAGTGGAGCCGCATGGAATACCAGATGCGGAACTGGATGTATTACACATGGCTGTCGGGGGACCACTGCGTCGAGCAACACATCCATAGCCTGGATAAGATCCTCTGGCTGATGGGCGACAAACCGCCGGTCAAAGCATTCGGTTTAGGCGGTCGAATCCAGCGGACGGAAAAGAAATACGGCAATGTCTACGACCACTTCACGGCAACCTATGAGTTTGAAAATGGCTTGCATGCCCACAGCCACTGCCGCCAACAGGCCAATTGCCATAACAATACGGATGAATACGTGACAGGCACCAAGGGGCATGCGTTGATTCTAGAACATCGTATCTGGACGCGTGACGGGAAGGAATGGAAATACAACGGTCCGAAACCCAGTATGTACGACGTGGAACACCAGGAGCTGTTTGCCAGCATCCGAAACGGCGAGCCGATCCATAACGGCGATTACATGGCCAAGAGTACGATGCTGGCCATCATGGACCGCATGGTCGCCTACACGGGCCAACAATTGACCTGGGACCAGTGCCTGGATAGCCAGGAACGACTGGGGCCGACCACCTATGCATGGGAGGACATACCCGAGCCTCCAATCGCCATCCCTGGTAAAACCAAGTTCGTTTAGCATTCTTGCGCGGCACAGCAAAAGCCAAATCTATCCCAGGGTTACGAGACGGTCGGTACCCTCCCGTCTCTCCACCC
>JAFGFZ010000339.1 GCA_016930815.1 Pirellulales bacterium
CCGTCCCTCCGGGACGGAAGAGCCGTCCCTCCGGGACGGAAGAGCCGTCCCTCCGGGACGGAAGAGCCGTCCCTCCGGGACGGAAGATGTGTCAGAGATCGAGGTCAATTTCCCAGTCATTTTCCTGGCCGTGGAGGAGGCCCGAACCTTGGCATGGGCGCATTCTTGGTGTTTAATGATATTAAGGAGGATTTCTCCTTTTATTATAGTGACTTCTTCATGTACCGTCTCCCCCACGTGGAGAGGGGGAAGAAGTATTTCCTTGTCCCCTCTCCTCTTCGGGGAGAGGGTTGAGTGAGGGGCAATCAAATCGGGAAGGGGAGAAAGGCAAAATAGAATGAATTCCAGGTTTCCGCGCACACACCGGTTGTGTGCCGTCTTCATTTTCGTACTGTTATCGGCCGTTTTTTCTGTAAATGTCCAGGCCGATCCGCTTCCGATCTTGCCGGGATCGTGGACGCTGGCGATCTTGCCGGACACGCAGAATTATGCCCAGAGTTATCCGGATATCTATACTGCCCAAACGCAGTGGATTGCCGATCATGTTGTTTCGCACAATATCAAAATGGTCTTACACGAAGGGGACGTTGTCAACAGCAATGTCGCTACGCAATGGAACAATGCAGTCGCATCGATGCGCATCCTCGATGGCGTGGTGCCCTATGCAATCGCTCCCGGCAATCATGACTACGCGTCGGACCGGAGCACCCTATTCAACAGCAACGACTATTTTGGTTCCGAGACACCGTACGCCACGCAATCCACGGTTGGCGGATTTTTCGAAGCGGGCAAGACGGATAATTCCTACCACACGTTCAACGACGGCGGCACGGATTGGCTGGTTATCGCCCTCGAATATGGGCCGCGTAATCAAGTGGTGGATTGGGCAAACCAGGTCGTGGCCGATCATCCCGACCATAAGGCCATCCTGTTGACACATGCCTATATGTACGACACGGAAGTGCGTTACGATTGGGCCATCTATGGTGACACACAAGCCTGGAATCCTCACGACTACACCGCCTTTGCCAATCTACCCGGCGGCGTGAACGACGGCCAGGAACTGTGGGATAAATTGGTGAAGTTGCATGACAATTTCGCATTCGTCTTCAGCGGGCATGTATTGCACGATGGAACCGGTTTCCTCAGCAGTGTGGGTGACCACGGCAACGTGGTGCATCAGATGCTGGCCAATTATCAGATGGACACCATGGGTGGCAATGGCTACATGCGGCTGTTGGAATTCCTGGCGGACGGCGAGACGGTCGAGGTCCGGACCTATTCCCCGGTGACGAACGAATACATGGAGGAGTATGATCAGATGTTCACTCTGAACAGGAACGAGGTCCACCCGCCCTTGGAACCGGAACCGCCAACGACCTATTATCATGCCATCGGCGCGAATCTGGTTTTTGGGGGCCCCGCCGATCCGTCGACGAATACCTTCAACGATGTCTCGATTCCCCAATCGGCGTTTCCAGGTGTCGGCACGTTGCAGGTGAATACAGGCGACTTCGAGATTTCCGTCGACGGAGAGGGCCTGATATACCAGCATGGTGTTCTTCTGGCATCGATTACGCAAAACGTCCGCGATGGGATTCGGGCGACCGTCGAAGTGGGCCGCAACAGCTACAGTGATGGACTCATGGCCCTCTCGATCATGCAAGCGGGGAACAGTGCCGGCAATGAGATCAACGTCAATGCATCCGTCGCCTGGTTCATGTTCAATGCCGGATGGCAGGGCGCGCATGTCAATCCAGACGGGACGATCGCAGCGTCCCATGGGGTCACTCAGAACATGGTCACTCGAACCGGTACTGGCCGGTACACGATCAACCTGGGTGCCCAACCGACCGCTAATGATGGCATGCTCTTCGCCATCGCCAATAATAATGGGAATACCGTTGTCAACACCCGCATCCAAACGGATGGTACGTGGGACCTGCGTGTGCAAGACAATGGTGTCGACATGGTTGGTGAGGACGCCAACTTCAGTTTCCTCTTCTTGCCCTACGATACGGAAGGCCTGATCGGCGGCCGGTACGATGGGGCTTCGGACACGCACATCGCATCGGCCGGTGATTTCACGATGGAGAAACTTGGAGTCGGTCGGTACCAATTGAATGTGACCGGTGAATCTTCGGAGACGGGCATGCTCATCATGACGGTCGCCGATAATTTTGGTAGCCTTCCCGATGATAATTTCCTGACCTACGAGGCGGATGGCGTTGGTAACTTCCTGATCGAGGCGCGGGATCTACCAGTACTCAGCCTGGAAGATACACAATTTGTCTGGGCCTTCATCAGTTTCGATGATCCCATCACGATGCCATCCACCGTCACCGATATCCGCCTCACGGTGGATCGCGATACGGGGAATCTGACACTCAAGAATTTCAGCTCTTTCGAAGTCGGGATCCGCGGGTATTCGATTCTATCCAGCGGCGGGGCCCTCGATCCGGCGGATTGGACGCCCGTGGCCGGAAGATTGGATGGATCGCCGACTGGGGATGGGACAGTGGATTCGGATAATCCGTGGACCATTGTCTCCGATCCGAACAGCCATACCGATTTATCGGAGTCCGAATTGTCGGGCGGCGATGGCGGCTTGCTCGGTATCGATCAGGCAATTGATCTCGGGAATACCTGGATCCAGTCTCGTATCGAAGATCTCATCGTCGCATTGGAATTGACCGATGGTAAGACAGTTTACCTGCATGGGAGTTTTGTCGGAGGTCCTGGAGGTCAAGCATATGTGCGGAGCGATTTAAACACGGATGGTTCCATCACGGCCGATGATTGGCTGCTCTTCTATCCGAACACGTTGGCGGATCTGAGTTCTCTGTCACTGGTCGAAACGGCCCTTGCTGGCGACCTGGATAACGACGGCGACAATGATCTTTTCGACTTCGAAATTTTTAAGGCGGACTTCGAGGCGGCGAACGGGTCCGGCTCGTTCGCCCAAATGCTCGCCGGCGTGCCGGAACCGGCAGGTTGGATTCTGCTGGTGTTCGGATTTGCCGTCGTGTTTAAATTCAAAGACATTTTTGCCGGGTAGCAACCTGCGGCAACTTTCTTGCCATTGGCCTGTAGAAGCACATCAAGCGACGCATCGGATGGATCGTGGTGCAGTTTCACCGTAGCCTGGGGTAGCACACTTGTTGTTTAACACAAGTAGGAGTAAAGAAAGCCCCCTGGCCTCCACAACATCGCCCCAAAGGAATCTCCATCCGTTGAGAAATTATCTGGTGATGTTGTGGGGGAGAGGGTTGGGGAGAGGGGGGAAAAGGTGATCGGATGGATAAACAACAGGAACAACAAGAGACTGTACTCCATCATCGCCGCGAACTTC
>JAFGFZ010000340.1 GCA_016930815.1 Pirellulales bacterium
ATCCTGGTTGCCACTGGACGGATTGAACTCGATCACGCCGAACTGGATTGCCGGATTGCCTACCTGGGCTGCTGGAATACCGGCATTGTCGGGATAACTTGTGTTCGTGGCAATGTGATTGATATAGAGGTGCCCGCGCCGTTCTGTCAGGTATTCACCCGTGATTTTCGCAACCTCCGCGAGCCAGGAACTGCCGCCCAGACCAGGCTCGTTTTGCAAGTCGGCCACTAGTTCCGCGACACGCATTTCGAGCCACGACTGGCCGGCCGGTGTACCGGGCGGAGACAGGAACTGATCCATCAATGTCCGCAACCGCCGGACGTACATCTCCCGGATCGATGGCACCTCGAAAACGGCATCGATGAGCCGGTTCCATTGGTGGTCGACTTTCTGGTGCTCGTAATCGCCAAAAAACGGGTGGCTGTACGGGTCCTGGTTGCCAATGATTCCACTTAGACCATTATTGAGGCCAAACGTCAAATCCTTGTCCCACGGCAGAAACATCCACTGACCGGATCCTTCGGTATCGCGGTAGAGATGAAAATTTTTATGCGGGTGGTCGTTGTCGTGCATGATCGCTGTGGCCGCGATATAGTTGATGACCGATGCGATATCGACGTTGTCGAAAACATATTCGTCCCGGTAGGGATTGTATGGATTGACGCCATCGACCAGGGCCTGAAGGTCGCTGTGGTCCTCCTCGTCGCGGGTTCGTTTGACCACACCCACGGTGGATGATGTGACGGAATTTTCGATCCCATCCGCGCCGATTTTATAAAATGCTCCGTCAGGATCGAGGCTGGTTCGGCGGAGGAGGTCGGAATCCGGCTGTTCGACGAAGATTCGTACCGCTAGGAATTGATCGTTGCGGCGGGTGTGCCAAGCAGCGGCAAGCGAGGCAGGCTGGCCGGCCAAGGCATAGACATCCCAGGCAAGCACCTGCCGCAAGTACGTAGAGTCCCAGCCACGTTCGTTCAAATTGATTTCATCGACTCGGCCCAAATCTGGATCGAACCGGAAATGATGCCCATCGTTGAACTCGAACTTGCGCCCTTGCGTGGTGTACCCGCCACGGTGCCGGATAAAGACATTGTCGTAAAATTCGCCAAGGAAGAAAACACTCGCCCGGGTTCCGGTCTGAGTCCCAGCCGCGGCCACGTTTTGGACGAAATATTCAAAGATCGGTAGCGCGGATGTCACACTCGCATCCAGCACGACCGTACCGAAATATTCCGGCGAATTGGTCGGATGCACAAAGAGCGGATACCGGGAATCTTCCTGCTGGATATCCGTGGCCGTGACATACCAGCGGACCATCTGGCCAGCCATGCCGGCCGATATCGGGATCGCGGCCGAATAAACGCCATCGCCGGCCATCGCATCAAAACCCGTTCCCGAATCATTCATCCCAATGGGAACTTCATCGTTGAACATGACACGATAGACAAGTGTCACATCATCAATGGGTGCCCGAGTTTGGTGGACTTCGGCCGTGATCACCAGGTCGCTATTCGGCAGCGGCTGATCTGGATTTTCCGTTACGTTCTGGATGATTGGTCCCAAGGTGACGCTGTCGATGTTGTTTGCCGACCCGGGTGTTGGGAAGAGGTAATAGGATTCGATCAGCGTCTCGTCTATAAGTTCCATGGCCACAAGCTCAGGCCGAATCAGCATGTCCGGATTGGTATCGCTCACATTCAATCCATGGATCGCCAAGACATTCGTGCCGGTGACAAGGAGATCGAGATATTCGGTAACCTGGAATATCTCTTGGATCAGCGCGTCGTTGTCGTCCTGTTCAGCCGTTGCATTGGAATTGTAATGGAGTGTTCCCGGTGCATTCGCGGAGGCAATCTGCTGGCCGTTCAGATAGGTAACAAAACCGTCGTCGTACTGCATTCGCAAGATCAGCGATGAGAAGATCGCCGGATCGGCCACGTCAAACTCAATCCGCTCATAAACGCTCGTCTGGGCGGCGGCCCACTGGGTCTCAATATCCAGGTCGATCAACGGATCGTAATTGATTGGGCCGTAGGAGAGTAACTCAATCTCGGCCATTTGGATGGAGTTCGGCTGGTTAGAACCGGTGGCCCCGTATTCGGTCAGAAAATCAAATTTGTAATAGGCGTAGGCGGTATTGTTATTGAACTCGTAGAGCCGCGTTTCGAACCGATTGGCAAAATTTTGCGCCGTACGAGTATCCACCACGGTGAAATCGAAACCGTTGTTCGATCCGCTCAACGTCCACGAATAGGGATCGCGATTGTCATAGTCATTGGCCGATGTGATCGTGTAGCCATTCACGGCATACTGCTGGCCGCCCGAAAATTGGAATTGATAGTACGTGCCGGACGGTTCAAACGCCAGCCACTTCGTGCCCACCGTGTTGTCCAGCGCCATCGGTGGTTCCTCGTTGGATGGTGAACCGGGGAAACCACCGGCCGTGATCGTGCCATTGAGAATGCCATCCTCTTCCGGATCGGTCAGATCATATCCGAGCAATCCATTGGGAAGCAGAGTGCCGTTGGGGATATCGGGAATAGGGTCATCACCCGAATCGAATCCAACGCCAACACCTCCACCACTTGCAAGCCAGGGTGAATCATCAAAACCGATCAGCGTCCATGGCGGTGGATCGTCCGGATTGGATGGATCGAGCAAACCGTCGGTCGGAACCCATGCCGTGGCCGATTCCGAGGCGCCAATGAGTGGGATCTGGGCGATGTTCTCCGCGGCACCGTACGAGACATCGGTGATTTGATATGGGTATTCCGGGGCGTATTCATGAACGATCGTTTCATTCGGATCGGTCAGTGCTAGATACTCGCCCTCGGCGTTAATATTAAAATTGGTGTGCAGGTATCCTAGCGGATCGATATAGTTATCAACATCCTGATTCGAAGCGAAGACAACAAGGTATTCACCCGGATCGAGCAGGATGGCTGGGAAGGTCCATTGATCGAGCGCGTCCCTGTTATCGGTCAGGTGCCAGCCGTCGAGGTCCACTGCCTGATCGGTCGGGTTATAGATTTCAATCCAATCGGAGAAATTTCCATTGCCGTCCGCGAGTGTGGAATCGTTCGATGCGACAAACTCGGAGATGAACGGCATGGCCGCCAGGACGATCCTCGGTTCGAGCGGCTCGACTTGGAGCGCGGCCCGGCCTCTTGAATAGAGCGCACGCCTCTTCTTAGAAATGGACCTTGCCCGTTTCCTAATCAAGGAACTTCTCAACAATTGCCTCTTCCTATTTGTGGACCTATCCCAACGCTTCGTTGGCCTACCCCAACGCTTCGTTGGCCTACCCCAACGCTTCGTTGGCCTATCCCCAACGTTTCGTTGGCTTATTCCCAACGTTTCGTTGGCTTATTCCCAACGCTTCGTTGGCTTATTCCCAACGCCGGGACCGCCACAGGACCATGGCGAGGAGTCCGAGGATCCCCATCAGACACGTTGCCGGTTCCGGGATGGCCGTACCGGCCTGGGATCCCCCCGATATGGTACCGAACTGGTTATTCCAAATCGCCAGATCGTCCGCATCGACATCTTTGTCCCCGTTTGCATCGCCGTCGGCGCGTGTCGCGGTTCCGGTGATCCCGAAGCCTGCTTGCCAGGCCAGGAAGTCGGCGCCGTCCACATCCCCATCACCATCGAAATCGGCGTCGTCTTGGGCCAAGGTCGTACCGAAGAATTGGATTCCTGAAACCTGCATCGAGTCCGTGGCCGCGGCGTTGCGGAGAGTGGGGAAGATCATTTTGTAGGATGTGTAACTGGTGGTATTACTGACCGTAATGAGATCCCCAGGAGTGAACCGCTCTTCCGGCAGTGCAATCGTTCCGGACGCGATCAATACCCAGTTCTCCCCGTCGCCCTGGCTGTCCGCTTCACTGGTGATCGGATCGTTGGTGCCGTACAACTCATACGATGTCGGATCCCGCTCGGGCCAGTCGTTCGCCGTCGTGATCTGGAATTCGGCGATCACGGAAGAGCCTACGGCCGGCGTGACAATAAAGCCACTGTTCTCACGGCCGAAGTTGAGGTACTTTGTTTCGGTTCCATAGCGATAAAGTTCATCCACATCGATCGCCAGGACAGGATCTCCCAGATTGAGGATATCGGTTCCCGTGCCATCGGCACTCTCGAAGAACTCTATCTCGGCAATCTGCATCGAGTTCGCTAGCACGGGATCAGCTACCTCTGGAAATATCATCTTATAGGATGTGTATGCGGTATCGTTATTGACAGCCACATAGGATCCGACGGTATTACGTTCCGCCGGCAAAGTAATGGAGCCTGAATCGACGAGGATCCAATTCTCGTCATTCCCATTGCTGTTATCGGCACTGGCAATGGCTTCGTTGGTACCGTAGAGTGCCCAAGATATCGGATCGCGTTCGACTGCATCGTTGGCCGTGGTGATTTGAAAACTCTGCACTTGGGACGCGCCGAAGGTCGGGGTGACAATGAATCCCGAGTTGTTTTTCCCAAAGTTGAGATACTTGGCCAAGGTACCATCGACGGCATTCCCGGGGCCTTCCGCATCGGGATAACTGCTCTCGGATGGCAATATTCCGATAATTCCATTGCCGTCAAGAATATTTTCTACCGTTTCGTTCGCCGGGCTTCGAGATGCGTATTGCAATAATTGGAATGCAATAGCGTTCGCATATCCGTCGGACTCCCATATGGATAGTCCCGAACCATCAGGCGTTGGATACAGGTTCACATCGGCGATCTGCATCGAATTCGCCGCTGCGGGATCCTTCACGGTAGGGAAAAGAATGCGATACGAAGTATACGAAGTCGTATTGGAGAACGATTGGACCGATCCAAGGGTCAGCCGCTCCGGTGGCAAGTTCGCATCACCCTCCGCAATGAGTGTCCAGTTTTCCGCCGAACCGTCCCCGTTATCAACGCTGAGAATCAAATCATTCGTGCCATAGAGCTCCCAAGAGAGTGGATCGCGTTCGACCGCATCGTTCGCAGTGGTCAGCTGAATGCTCTGGACAACCGACTCAAGAATTCCTTCGACAATGAATCCCGTTTCTACTTCACCAAAGTTGAGGTACTTCGTGGCGCTATCGCTGTCCAAGGCATTGAATGGGTTTTCATTCGCGGGATAGCTGCTAAACGTCGTTGCAGGATCCGTGTCGATCCCGATGATGAAGTCGCCGGGAGCGAGGATCGGATCGGCGAGGACGGGTGCGGCAGCGAGCATGCAGAGAGCCGCTAAGGGAACTAAAAAAGCCAGGAAACGATGCGGCATGGGATCAAACTCCTTTTACAGAATTGTAAACAACGGATTCGCAAGCAACCATTAAAACCTGCTCGCAGCGTTCGGAATCGAGCAGTGTGGGAGAATCATCGGCAATTGGTTTATAAGTTATCAAGCGCGCTACGGGGCAAGACGCCCCGCAACGCGCTAAGGATAAGCAGTAGTTCAGTTTGTCTGTTTAGCGATACCGTCGAACGGCAAGGCCGATGAATCCAAGGATCAAGCCGGCCAAAACGAATGCGGACGGTTCGGGAATCGCCACATCGAAGAACTGGATCTCCGAGATCTGCATCGAGTCGGCACGATCTCCACTAGG